>JAIWNO010000094.1 GCA_020216785.1 Desulfomonile sp. | reverse complement strand
TAGCGGTTGTCGATTTCGAGCGAAGATTGAAACAGCTCAAGGCGGAACTCCGGAAGGCTGAGGATGCACAGATTGCGCTCGCAGCATTGAAAGAGGATGCAACACGAACCCGTGAGGGCGTTGAACGGGCTCAGAAGGAGAATCAGGAAGCGCAGGAACGCAGGAATGCTGCGCACGCGGAACGTGAAGCCGCGCACGCCGATATGACCGCACGGCTCAGCGGCATCCCGGAAGGTCTCAGGGACATGGGAGCGCTCGATCGTGCAAAGCAAGAAGCCACCGCAAAACTGAAAGATCTCGAGCTTGCATTCGAGAAAGCGCAGCAAGCGCTCGCAATGGCCGACCGTAATGTCTCGGCAAGTCAGGCAGCGCTAAAGGCAGCGAAGGATGCTGCCGCAGAGGCGGAGGGCCAAGCCCGCGCGGCTCGCGATGACTTCATCGCAGGACTTACAGCGGCCGGCTTTCTTGACGAGGCGGCTTACCATGCCTCCAAGAAAACCAAAAGTGAAATTCACCACCTGCAGGAAGAGATCGAGCAATTCGATCAGTCCCTCGCTGCCGCCCGGGACCGGCGTGCGCGTGCCGACAAGGCTGCTGCCGGATTCGAAACGCCGGACATGAAAGCACTTGAAGAGGCTGCGTCCAAAGCGGCCGCGGCACTGGAGAAGGCCCAAGGAGAACGCATCGGTTTGGCCAAAGACATCGACTGGAGGCAAACACAGCTTGACGAATTGGCACGACGCTCGACGGAACTCGAAGCGCTCGAACGGAAATATTCGGTCCTTGGGCGGATCTCAGAGGTCGCGTCGGGAAACAACCGGGAACGCACAACGTTCCAGCGCTTTGTCCTTGGGGCCTTGCTGGATGACGTGCTCCGTGCCGCGTCGGAGCGGTTCCTCATCATGACCAATCGCCGTTTCTCGCTCCAACGCATTCCCGCTCCTGTAGACCGCCGAATGGCCGCAGGTCTGGATCTTGAGGTGGAGGACGCGTACACAGGAACGTGCCGTCCCGTGTCTTCGCTGTCAGGCGGCGAGAGTTTTCTTGCAGCGCTGTCGCTCGCGCTCGGATTAGCGGATGTGGTGCAGGCGTACTCGGGCGGTATTCGCCTGGACACCATTTTTGTGGACGAAGGCTTCGGCAATCTCGATTCCGAGGCGCTGGACCTCGCATTTCGGGCACTCATCGACCTGCAACGGAGCGGCCGCCTCGTGGGAATCATTTCCCACGTGTCCGAGCTTCAGGAGCGTATCGACACCCGCCTCGAAGTCATGCCCGCGAAGGTCGGCAGCATCGCGAAGTTTGTTTTTGGTTGATTGGGCCGCGATCGCATCAGTCTACAAGAGCTTGCGCCACTAGATTGGAGACGAATTCCACCTTCATATCCAGCTCATACTCGTCCACAAGCTCGTTGAGCTGCGCGTAGCACATCTCGCAGGCGGTGGCCACGATGTCGGCGCCCGATGCCTTGAGCTGCTCGGCTTTTATCTTGGAAGTCTTCATGCGGAATTCGGGCTCCGCGGCGATCACGAGACCTCCACCTCCACCGCAGCACCAATTCAGACAACGGTTGGGTTGCAGCTCCACAAAGTCGTCGGTGACCGCTCGCAAACACGTGCGCGGAGCCTCGTACACCCCGCCGTTGCGCGCGATCTGGCACGGGTCGTGGTAAGTGATGCGCCCCCTCACTTTGGACTTGTCCAGTTTGATCCGTCCTTGCTTGATGTACCGCTCCAAAAGCTGCACCAATGTGATCACGTTGAAGTCGAACGGACCCATCACGTGCTTCATAACGCGAAACGCAGTACCGCATTCGCAGATCGCCATCTCCTTCACCTTGAGCGTTTCCGCCTCATGGATGATCCGCTGACAGATCTGCTCGGTCATGGAACGGTTGCCGACGAATGCTCCGAAGTTCACAGCCTCGTAGTAGCTCAGAGACCAGCTTTCACCGGCAGCATTCATAATCCGCGCCGCGGGGAGGATGGAATGCGCTTCTGCCATCGAAACGTACAGCACATTTGCGCCCTGGACATCCAACGGGATGACATCTTTACCCGCTTCGGCCGTCCACCGCTCGACGACCTCCTGCCTGAGTTGGTCCATCTGCTTGGCGAATTTGGCCCGGGTCGCCTCACTGTTTACGCCTTTAGCGATAGAATCCTTGGCCCTCACGGTGAGAGGCTTTGGTTCCAGGTCTGCGCCGATGAGCAATGACTTGGCGATCGTCTGGATTTGTTGCGTATCGATTCCGAAGGGGCAGAAGACCATGCAACGGCGGCATCCCGTACAGGTGAACGCGGTCTCGTACACCTTGTCCATCCACAGCTCGTCCAGTTCCACCGCCTCACTGAGCCACGGTGCGGCCTTGCCGGTGATAGTATGGTAATTTTCATATAGTCGCCGAATATTCTGCGCGCGGCCGACGGCCGTGTACCTCGCCTCGCCTGTTGAAGCGTATGCATGGCACGCTTCGACACACGCGCCGCATCGAGCGCAATTGTCCAAATACATCCGGACCGACCGTGAGAGCTGGTCGGACATCAGCTTCAGCAAGCTGGATTTCTCATTCTGCTCCATATCAGCCTCTCCTCAGTTTGTTCATCGGCAGAGCGAAGCACGTGTGTACGAGCTTGCTGAACGGCAACACCATGAGAAACAGGTTTGCGCACAGCACGTGGAACCCGATCACAGGATAATGAGATCCGGAGAGGAACTTCCTTGGGTCGGTAAAGCTAAATGTGATCAGGCTCTCCAAGTACTTGCCCAAGTCCTGTTTGGTCATTACGAATCCCTCGTCAGACCACGAATTCCCCCAGCTGATGATATCCCCGCTCACTACAGTGCAAAGCAGCAGAAACAGGAGCAGGTAATCCGAGAGAACCGACACCTCCCGAACAGTTCCCCGGAACCGCCGGAAAAGGAGGTAGAGAAGCGCTACGGTGACCGCCGCGCCCACCGTGCCGTTCCCGATCATGTGCGGAGATGACGCTGACACGATATTTACTTGCGGCAACAGGTCAAGGTGGGAGATGATCAGGATTACGATTCCGATGTGAAACACCACGAGGAAGAACCATAGCGTCGGGTTGAACCGCCACAGCGTAGGCATGGCAAAAGTGTCCCATACCGCGGCCGCCCATCCTCCAATGGGTCGATCGTCCGGGCTCTTGGACTCGGGAAATATCCGCAGGGTGCGCGGAAGCCGCGGAGCACGAAGGACTTGCATTGTCTTGAACGCTATGCCCAAAACGCACCACACGAAGGCAAGGTAAACCATGGGAACCATAACGAAATACCAAATTCGGCCAAACATCGTGAGAACCCCTGACATCCGATCGAATTACTAGAAAATCAAGATGCCCTGGACAAACGGCAAAGTAAAGAAGGGACAACATCTTGAAATAAAAAAGTTTCTCTCGCTGTATTTCGTACTTCTCTTGCATATTGTTCGATTATCGGAGAGGATACCAACCCACATTCTTCATCGACGAACAGTAGAAATAGGTTCAGCGGCGCACACGTCGCAAAATCCCATGCATTAGCGGAGGTAGTGATGGCAAAGTTCCTGTTTGTGCTCGGAGCCGGACTTTACAACAGCAACAGTCCGACTCGATGCTTGCAGTTCGCGCAGGTCGCCCACCAGGAAGGACACGAGGTGTCGGTCTTTCTCATTGACGAAGGCGTTGTAATTGCCAGAAAAGGAGCTACCGAAAACCTCGTGGCACCCTCGGGCGAAGAGGCGGATGTCGCGATGCAGTACATTATTCAGAATAAGATACCTGTGTATGTGTGCACCCCATGCGCGAACGCACGCCGCGTCACCGAAGACCAGTTGATTGAAGGCGCACAATACGCGGTCGGCAAAGACCTCATCCGAATGGCGGCAGACTCGAAGGTGCTCACGTTCACGTGATATCGACATGAGGGAACGCCCTCTTTGGAGAGCGTCTCCCTCCCAATCCCGGCAATCCTGATCGTCTGTGTGATGCAATGGCCTCAATAGCGTCCCTGACTAGAAAGACGTTCAAAGAGCACGGGCTCACCCCCAAGAAATGGATGGGGCAGAACCTGCTCGTGGACCAACGCTACTTGGAACGGATCGTGCGGGCAGCCTCGGTGAAGCCTGGGGAACACGTGGTGGAGGTCGGAGCGGGCCTGGGCGTGCTCACGGAAGCGCTGGCGAATGAAGGCGCCGAGGTATGGGCTTTCGAGATTGACGCGGGCTTTTTTCGGGTCCTCGAAGATCGGCTCCGTTCTAGGCTGACGGTCCATCTGATTCACGAGGATGTGCTCAAATACGATTTTCGGGAGCTGTTCGGGCGACTCGGAAGGCTCCGGGTTGTGGCAAACCTGCCGTACAGCATATCCAGCAGACTCATTTTCCGATTTTTTGAGCACCGCGAGCTGTTCGATTCGCTTACAATTCTGCTTCAACGAGAGGTGGCCGAGCGCCTCGCGGCAACTGCCGGCAGCAAGGATTACGGAGTGCTCACCGTATTGCTCGGTGTCAGCGCTTCGGTGGAATTGCTCTTCGACATCCCGGGCCGTGCGTTCTATCCTGTGCCGGAGGTGACATCTACGCTCGTGAGGATTACCTTTCCCAAAGTGCCGCCGGTAACCGTCTCCAATCCCCGGATGCTTGTCCGCGTCGTGAAGGCCGCATTCGCTGCCCGCCGCAAGACCTTGCGGAACAACATGCGATCACGAATGAAAATTGCGTCTGAAACGATGGAGAAAGCCGCGGCCGATACAGCCATCGATTTGGACCGACGCGGAGAGACCCTGACGCCTGACGAGTTCGCACGCTTCACTGACGCGCTTATTCGTCACGGATAGTGGAGGAGCCATGTCCAAGATTACCAAAGAAAAGCCCGACAAGGCCGCGCTGGAGAAGTTGGGAATCGACCGATGGAGTTCGTGGGAGTGTCCGCCGTCAACCTTCCCGTGGGAGTACGACGATCGGGAAACCGCCTACGTCTTCGAGGGCCGGGTTACTATCGAAACTGAGGACGGTGACAAGGTGAGAATCGAACCGGGCGACTTAGTGACCTTCCCGAAGGGAATGAAATGCACGTGGACAGTGCACGAAAAGATTCGCAAGGTTTACCGATTTGGGTGAGAAGGACCTATCGACGGGGTGAGTGCTTCGTTTAGCAATTACGCGTGAGGTGCCCCTGGTTGGGGAGGATGAGCAAGGACCCGACACCGCTTTCTTGGTGGGACCCCCATCTTGCCTATCACAAAACAAACGACAGGCAGGATACCTGTCCCACCAATGCCGGTGGCAATGCGTCATCGTATTTATGAAATGGATTGCTAAGTGATGGTTCTTGGGCAGAGCTTCTCCAATCTGAACTGCAGCGATTCCACTTCTTTCAGTGCTTCGTAGGCCCGCCGCCTGACCACGCCGTAACCTTTCTGCGTGTACTCGTCGTCATCGTGCATGACGATCGCTTCCGGGATGAGCCGCAGCCGAAAGCCGGCGGCGAAGAGTGAGCGGGAAAACTGCACATCTTCGCCCTGATAGAAGCCTAGGGCACCGTCCCACGAGTGCTCCACAAATACGTAATCCTTGTAGATTCCGTATCCGCCCGTGAGGTACTGGCAAGCGTCGAGGCCCTCATTGTACCGTCGCAGAAATGTGTAACCGTCCACATTATTGACCCAGTCGCAGTACCGTGTGAGGTCGGGATTTACAATCACGCCGGTGGCAAGGTCGAACTCATCGTTAACCTTGTCCACTGCCTGCGCCCACTGCGGGTGGAGGAGCAGGTCGTCGTCAAGGCTGACGAACTTGTTAAATTGTGCCTCTTTCGCAAGCACGTTGCGCATCGCGCCAAGCCGTCCTTGTGCCGCCATGTCTTCCATTGGGAATATCCGGAACTCTTGTTTGACGACGCTCTCGGGGATGGTGCCCGCGATGAGGATCTCCCAGCGGTTGGGGCTGATCTCTTGTTGCTTTATGGACTCGACGAGACGCTGAAGTCTTTCCGGACGACGACCGTCCGTGATAATACCGAAAGTATATCCTTCTTTTTTAAAGGAGTCCCGGCTCCTTCCAGTGCGTGTGGGCTCCAAATACTTCCCGAATGCTTCGAGCATCGCCAGTCTTTGACGGAAGGTTATGATTTCCAGCTGATTGATAGAAGCGATATTGTCGAGCAGTTCATTTCGGAGGAGTTCCGTTTCTCGTCGCAGGAGTGCTAGATCCGCGCGCAATGCGGCCAGTTCCTTTTTCAGACCGGCTACGTCAAGTTCGGAATCCGCGGAGTGCACGTTAGTCATTGGGATGCTGCAATTCCTCCGTTTGCACGGATAAGTCCATTCCTCTCGCCCGCTCCAATTCCTCCCGCGTGTCCTGCGCGAACCGCCGTTCGAGGCGACGCCTTTCCTTATCGGCGAGGCCGAAGCGCTGGCAAAACCCCTGAAATGTCTGTATCATACAGTCGAGGCGGTCCGGCGGAAGGCATTCACGCTCGAACTTCCAGTACAGCGCGCGAATGTCCACGCATTGGTCAGGCGCAAGTTCGGGATTGCACGCCATGAGGCTCTTGTTGCTGATGAACGCTGCGGTAGCAAGCTGGGTGTTGTAATGGCGAATCGACGTCTGGTTGCCGTCGGAGCGGATGCGATGCGAATACAACGCCTTGGGCACTATCTTCGTGTTGTTGGCGTGGGACATTCTACACCAGAGGTCGAAATCCTGGGCGCAGGTCAAGCCTTCGTCGTACATACCCGCTCGTATTACTGCGTCTTTGCGAAGCATAACCGACCCGTGCGCGTAGTTGTTGTGGAATTGGAGTCGCCACAGCCGGTACACCGAATCGAGCGGCAGCTCTTTGGTCTCAATGATCGTGCCTCGATCGTCGATGACATGAAAAAAGCACCCGACCAAGTCCAGAGACGGGTCCGAGTCCAATTCAGCTGCCTGCGCCTCAAGCCGTTCCGGGTGACTCACGTCGTCGGCGTCCATCCGGGCGATGTATTCCCCCCGTGAAAGGATGAGGCCGCGATTTAGGGTGCGCGTCAGCCCCTGGTTTTCCTGTTGAAGAAATCGTATTCGCGGGTCCCGGAATGATTCAACGATATCTCCAACCGGCTCCTCTGACCCATCGTCAATGATAAGGAACTCGAAGTCACCCCTCGTCTGTCCGAGGATGCTTTCCATCGCCTCAGCAAGGTAGCGCCTCCCGTTATAAACCGACATGAGAACCGTGATTCGGGGATCGCTCATCGAAGCCACTCTGAAAGAAAGTCTCGCCCTCATGGGTGCTTGCGATCGGTATAAATCTGTGGGACCGCTTCCGCCCAAATTTCTCCCCAGCGGAACTCCTGATGCGTCACCAACAGGTCCGCCGCCTCAAGTTCTCCGATGAAACTCTCCGGTGAGTACTCGATGAAGTGTGTTGGGTCCAGGCGATAATCCATGCCAAGCTCCTTCTTGAGAGGAACCCGCCAGTCCCGCTCGAACATGGGGACGCGCAACAGCGCTCGTGTAGGACGGACCTTATCTATCACGCCGCGGAGAAACTCCACCCGACAATCGATGTGCTCCAGGACATTGGAGAGGACCACCACGTCAAATGGCCCTTCGGGCGGATTTCTCACCACGTCGGCAAGGAGATACGACACATTAGGGTGTGAAAACCGTTCTTTCGCAATCGCGAGATGCTTTTCTTGCAGATCCACACCCACCACCGAGGCGCCGGATCGCTGCGCAATGTCAAAAGCCAACGCTCCGATACCACAGCCCACGTCGAGCACGCGCTCGCCCGGTCGAATCCTGTCAATGAAGAAATCATGGTATCGCGTGTGACGATGCTTGGTATGCACTCCGCCGTCATACGCGACGGCCAGCCATCCTTGAGCGGGATACAATGCCTCATCCAGAGTGAAAAGAAACTGGAGACCTCTATCAGGCGGCAACGTTTCTGCGCGGGCTTTTGCGACGTCAGCGAGAAAATCCGCGAGTAATTGTTCGGACATTCTTGCAAGGATCGGCCGCATGAGTTTGATCGCGATTCGCCCCACGAGCCCCTGAGCGCTCATCGCCGCGCGACCTCCGTGAGAAGGGAGATTTCCAGTTCCGCGATTCGGTCGAGAGAGTAATGATCTTGGATGTAGGCACGAGCATTCGTGCCGAGTCGACGCCGCAGGGCTTCGTCGGTGATAAGCTCTTTCAGAGCGGCCCGAATGCTCGCCGGATCTGTGCCGCAGAGGAGACCGGTTTCCCCATGGCGGATCATTTCTCGGATGCCGGTGGAATCTGCGCCGACAACCGGCACGCCACACGCCATAGCCTCCGCCAGGGATTTCGGGTGGCCTTCGTAAAGCGACGGGAGCACAAACGCCACCGCTCGGTTGAGGAACTCGGGCAGCAGGGAGTTGGGAACGTTTCCTTCCCACACGACCTTGTCCCCTAGATGTGCGAAGCGCGACTGCAATTCAGATCGGAGCTTGCCCTCTCCGATCAGGATGAGCCTTACAGGCAGCGGTTCGATCGCTTCCAACAATGCGCCCAAGTTTTTTTCGGGAGCGATCCGGCCGACAAAGACAACGGTATTCGTTTTTTCCAGGCCCGGCTGTGGGCGGAAGGTCGCGGTGTCCACGTAGTTTGGAATTACGACGGTCTTCACTGCTGCTTCCGGTATGCGTTGCAAAACATCGCTTCGCATCACCTCAGTGGTGACCACGACCCTGTCTGCGGCTTTGAAGACCCGCTCTTCGGTCGAACGGGCTTCGATAGCCTTTGGTGAGTCGCTGCCAAACTCACGTGCAGCGTTCTGCGACCACATGTATCCGCAGCGAGCTACAAACCCGGCGGAGAAACGTTCCGCGGCACGCTGAGCGGCGTCCGCGCCGTAGGTCTGATTGGTTTTGATTATATGCGCCGACCGGAGCGAGTCCGCGTAGATCTCGAGCATGGACTCCTCGTACTCCTCGAAAGGCAGATCGCTTTCGTTGCACAGCACGCGGATGCCGTCCAACCGGTCTGCGAACTCCAGGTCGCCGGGACCGCCGTACGTGAGGAAACTCACGTCGAAACCTGCGGTCCGGAGTTGCTTGTAAACGGCGACTTCACGATCCAGCATACCCACCATATTCCACGTGCGAAGGGACACGCCTCTCGTGAAAAAGAGAACCAGACCGATCGTCATTGCACCACCTGACGGATCACCGCGAGGTATTTATCGGCAACGTCGTCCAGCCGCGACACCGTGATAAGGCGTTGAAACATCTCATAGTGCTCCACCAGTCGGTCGAGCTGCGGCAGGATTTCTTCCTCCGTCTCGAAGGGCAGGCCGCCGTATCCTACAAGCTCCGGATGACCTCCGTCGTTCAGGTAAAGCACGGGAAGACCGCAGCTGAGTGCCTCGATGAGGGCATTGGAGCACGGATCGTTACGGCTGGCCGCGATGTAGATGTCATGAGAGCGGAGCAAGTCTGCGAGCTGCTCGGATGGTACCGGGTCCATGTGGCGGATGCGCTCGAATTTTTCCGATACGTTCCCCACAAAGGTATACTCGAATCGGTCCCAGTCGAGATGCTGGTCTATCCACTTGTAAGTAGGACCTCCCTTGCGCGGGTTCGGGGACCAGCTGGAGGAGATAAGTCGGGTCTTTCTTTCTCGGCTGAAGGGCACCCGCCTGCGGGAATGAAAGATCGCCGGGTCAACGGCATTGTGGATGATTACGGGATTCACAGGCCTGTACCCATGATCCACGATCTTCCGGTATGTCCACGCGGACTGCAGCACTGTAGCAGACGCAAAGCGAGCGTTGAGGTCGTAGGAAAGCTGATCTTTTTCCCGGTCGAAGCCCCTGATCAGGTGGATCGGGCCATCGATTCGATGGATCACGTTGATGCGCGAGCGGCGGCTGAACTCCACAAACGCTTCCACGTCAAAGTGAATGGAGTTAAGAACGTACGCATCGATCTCCTCGCCGATCTCGTTTTCACGAATCTTAACGTTTTGCCGCATGAGCGCTTTGCGGAG
>JAIWNO010000093.1 GCA_020216785.1 Desulfomonile sp. | reverse complement strand
GGCCATCATGAACTGATTGCCGCCTCCCCACGGCGGCTTGAAGAACGTATGCCACAATGCTACAGTCAGTTCTCTTCGCGAGCGCTCCTCCTGCACAGTGTCCCGGTGCACCGCTGCGACACGACCGCGGGCAAACGAGGGGACATCTTTGATATATTCATACAGCTCTTTGAATCGGGGCGTTGCCGCCGCGGGCGTGTGGCTCGCGTGGACGCGTGCCTCGTGCGCTTTCACGGTAGATGTCAGCGATCCGGAGCGGATGTGACGCTCGATGATATCCACAGCGTCGGCGGGCGACCCGAAAACGCACTGGGGCTCCAGGACATCGGGCGCCATTCCAACTCGCGCGCTGACTACGGGACAGCGAGCCGCTGCAGCCTCGAGGATTGCGTGAGGTCCGCCTTCGGAACGGCTCGACACAAGGCACAGATCTATCAGGTTGTAAAGAGCATTGAGTGTGGATCGCGGCAGCTTGTTGGCTTCGATATCGTCGCCGGGCACGGACTTGCCCACATAGGTAAACGGAATACTGAGTTCCGACAACCTGCGAATGATCCAGTGACGCCGAGGCCCGGCAAGCACTACGTGAATGTCGTGCCCGCGCCCGCGCAGCGTTCGAACGATTTCCGCAAACACGTCAGGTCCCTTGACGAGCTTAGGACTCCTCAGGTCCGAGCCCTCGGTGTCCCTCTGGAAGCTGCCGATAAGAAAGCTCGTTGTCGGAATGCTCCACTCCTCTCGGAGGGCTTTCACTTCCGTGTGGCCGCGGCCGAGGGGCTTGAACACATTCACGTCGACCAGATATGGAATGAGCACGCTCTCGACGCGCACGTCGGCAAGCTGCTGTTTCGCCTGGGTTGTTCGGGTCAGCCACAGACCGACAAGCTCCATAGCCTTGCTGTGACCCGGGAGGGTCATGTACCGGTATGGCTCGCCGGGGATGTGACAGATGATGCGTTTGCCTTCGAGCCGCTCCTCGGGGACCTGCAGGAGCGCCTCCCACCACAACATGTGTACGACTTCTGCGTCGTCGAGGTCTACGAAATCCACCAATCCGGCAAGAGCTTCTCGGGTGAGCTTCAAGTCTTCGTCCACCGCCCAGCCGATGCCGTCGCCGCCGGAAAGAAACACCCTTGGTTTGCTCATATTCTCACTGCCGTCACGCCAAATCCCGTGGTGAACGCATGCACAAGAGAGTTTTCGTCCTCGTGATGCCTGCGGTCCCACTGAATGGCGCGTTGTTTACACTTTCCGATCGCGAACGCGACCAGTCTTCGTAGAAACGCGGACCGTGGTTTGTGCCGCATAGCTTCAGCGTACGCCATGTCCCGGACCATGTCCACCAGGACACTCCAGAAAAGCCCCTGGCGCTCGATTATCACTTCGCGGAACCCGATCCGTCGGAGCGTTTCTCTCAGGAAAGAGTCCGTGTACCGGCCGTAGTCTTGCGGATCGCCGTGGATGCGATTCAGAAACGGAATGCACACGAGTAGCCGTCCATGCCGCTTCAGAACCCGATGCACATCCTGGAGCACCACTCTTGGATCCGGAACGTGCTCAAGAACTTCGGAACAAATCACACCGTCGAAGCATTCGTCCCGGAACGGCAACCATGCGGCATCAGCCTGTACATGCGGCTTCTTAGCAGTTGAAACGTCGGCGTACACCACGCGCAGGTCATATGCCTCGATGTCGAAAACCCCCCGCTTGGAAACCCGGTTGCCCCCGAGATCCAACACAATTGATCCCGCCGGAAACTCCGGCACGTGCCGAAAGTGGAACTGGTCCACGTAATACCGTCGGAGCGAGTAATCCAGGCCCCGAATTCGTTTGTGGTCAATCCCGCCGGTGCCGGTCTCTCCGCCCATCGCCTCTCCTACTTCAGGAGATGCTCACGGGCGAAACGGATCCAATCCTGCACATCGACACCCTTGACGGGTTCCCCTCGCGCACGTCTCACGCCTCTCCCGAGGTGAAGGAAAATCGGATTGCCGTCATCGTCCAAACTCCGATCCACCGGGAAATCACGCAGCGGTGGGTAGTCGGGAAGAGTCGCTGCCAGCTCGGGCTCCCAAAGAGTGTTACGACAAGCGAAGACGCGGTGGCCGGCACGCCGAAGCCTTACCGTAACCAAGTCACCCACGTCGTACGCAGGCAGCTCCGGAAAGAAGTCGAGACCAAGCCCTCTAAACACCTGATAATCCACCATGTATCCAAGTACATGGAGCACTCCCTCGGGGGTGCGCGTCCGATCGAGTCGGACTCCTGCCGCGGCCGCGCCGTCGTCCAGTTTGGATCGCAGAAACGTCAACCATCCTCGTCTGCACGGCATGACGTCCATGTGCATGGTCATGAGACATGCGGAGAGCGGGTCGATGCACCGCAACGCCAGTTCCAACCCGATCGCGTTCGCGTAGCTCCCCCACCTCAATTGCTTCGCAGGGGAGTCAGGGTGGCAATCCGTGGCACGCGCCTCCACAGGGAGTGGTTCCGTACGATTGAGTATCACATTAACGTCGGGCTCGTCGAGGAGCTTTTCAGCCGAATCGAGGGGCGAGTTGTTGTCCACCACCCAAAGTTCGTGCGGTTCTGGTGTGAATCGCTGGATCGCGTCGATACACACGCGAAGCAGCTCGGTTGCGATCGGCGTTTCCTGGTGGGCGACCACCACAAGCCGCGGGGCTGTCGGGTCGAGCTTTACAGGCCGGTTTACCCGCAGAGCGTAGTCCTTGCCGTCAATTGCTACCACAGCATCTATCGCAGCCGGGGTTGATCTTACCGAAAACGGCAAGTCATGTCTCCTTCCTGCCCACGATCAGGAGGCTGTCGCACCAGTCAATTCTGAATGCCTCGCAAGCGGCCATCACCACCCATTTCTTCAGCGGGTTTCTCGTGAGCGGCTTTTTGTTATACCGCGCCATGCGCGACACTTCGAGACCCGCGCTGCGCACGAGACTATACAGATCGTTCATCGGCCACGCGGTAATATGAGTGCAATCCCTCTGACGTACCGGGTGAGCTGCATTCGGGACCGTTGCCAGGAATACGCCGTTAGCTGAAAGATGCTCATGAATGGACGCGAGGAGCATGAATGCATCGCCGGCGGACAGGTGTTCCAGGACCTGGTTGGCGATCACCACATGAAAGGAGACCTGCACCGATATCTCTTCGAAGGACCGGAAGTCAAATTCACCGTCCGGATCGGTGTCCAGAGCGAAATAATCCGCCCCAGATCTTGTCACGGTGTTTTTGAGCGGCTTGTGCGCGCCGGCGCCCACATCGAGGACTCGAATGCCCGGCTCAAGCACTCCTTCGATCTCAGCCTGCACGTCACAGACAGGCAGATCGAGAACACCACCGAATCGCCGGTGGCATTCGCCCCGCCAGCGCATCAGACGATTCCACGACAACTCTGCGGCGTCAGCCTTGGCCACCGGCAACGCCCTTCCTGATGACAAAGATCGTGCGTGCGACAGCGGTGCCGCTGCCGTTCATCGGACTGCCGGGCGGTTGTTCGTCGGTCCAGACAATCCGGTCGAGGTGAGCGCCAAAAAGCTTATGCACCCCATCCACGCCGCCGAAATCGAAGCGGTCCGCGCCTTGTGGAGTGAACTTGATCGGGACTTCGACAGCAAGTATCGCTCCTTCTTTGGCAACTCGGAGGATTTCACCCACCACGCGGGCAGGATCATACGAGTGCTCCAGAGAGTGGGAAGCATAGACCACGTCGAACGAATCATCGGGAAAAGTCATCCGGTGCATGTCCATAATGAGGACGCCCGGACCCTGCGACAAGAGATCTATGCCGAGGACTTTCCGGAACCCCACTCGCTTGAAGCTCTCAATTTCGAAGGTATCCCGTGGTCCGATGCAAAGCACTGCTCCGTCAAGGTTCGGTGTGCCCAGCTCGCAGAGTCGATCCATGAGGACAGTGCTCCGCCGTGCCGGAACTTGGTTCCTTTTGGAATAGGTTCGCTCGAACTGTACCGAGAGATACTCGCGGTAACTCGGGTCGCTGTTCGCGGCAAGGCGCCGAACCCTGAACCCGTGCCGTAATCTGTCGAATAGATTTCTTACACGCTCCACTGATATGCCACCTATAGCGAACAACGGCGATTTACGTTCCAGGGCCCACTGGGACGACGTCCCAGCGGCACAGCTCCGCAACAACGCCACGGGACCTCCGAGGTCCGATGACCGCGAAGCTCGCCGCGCCCGCGATGCGCTCAAGAGTCTCGAAAGAGCTCGCGTCTCTCACGGCGAAATGCACCTCGTACGCGCCCGTGGCGAGGTGATTCGACTCGTACCACGCCCTCACTCGACATCTGCCGCCTGTCTCAGGACGCGTAAACCCGTCCTCTTCGGATATATTCCACATACAGAGAATCCCTGCGGCGTTCACGATGCCCAGTGAAAACAGCGGCCGCTCAAGCTCACGGCCGATGCTGAGGTCCACCTCGACTCCGAACGGATTGCCCGCGCGGACCTCTGTGATCGTCTCACCACCATCACCAACGATCCGCGCGTGGTGGATCATGACTTCTTGGCTGGAGATACGGTTGCGCACCTTGTGCTGAAGCCGCTCTTGTTCTGAGCGAAACACCAGGGTTTCATACGCGTTGATTGTCTCGCGGGAGGACCCGCCCGCCACTACCCTTCCCCGCTCCAAGAGCACCCCGCGCGCGGCCACGAACTGGAGCGTGTCCAGGCTGTGGCTTACCAACAGCACGGTCGCTCCGCTTTCACGCATTTCTTTCACGCGCGCGAGGCTCTTGTTTTGGAACTTGAGATCGCCCACTGCAAACGTTTCATCGATGAGGATAATGTCGCTCTCAACGTTAACCGCCACACCGAAGCCGAGCCTCGCGAGCATCCCGCTGGAATAGGTGCGGACCGGCTTATCGAACCATTCACCGAGTTCACAAAAGTCCTGGATTTCCGGTATCTTGGATTCTATCTCCCGTCGCGACAACCCCATGATCGCGCCGAGCAGCCTGATGTTTTCCCTACCAGTGAGTTCCATATGGAGACCCGCGTTCAATTCGATCATCGGAAACACTCGGCCGCGCACCTCTACTCTGCCGCGGGTGGGAGCGCTCACTCCGGCCAGCACCTTGAGGAGCGTGCTCTTACCCGCGCCGTTGCGGCCGATAATTCCGACCGTTTCGCCGCGGCGTACCTCAAGGTTCACTTCCTGGAGCGCCCAAGGTCCGTCTCCGTCATGTGAATCGCGATTTCCGCGCAAAAAAGCCGCGGCGGATCGCACCGCAGCAGGCACGGGCAGACCGTAGCGCTTCCAAAGACCTTCAACTCTTATCACGATATCATGGCCCATTGTCTGCTCACAAAACATCCGCGAAGTATGCGGAAAGCCTACGGAATGTCGGCCAAGAAACCGCGAGGAGCACTGCTGTGACGGCGACCGAAGCGAGCAATGGCTCCGTTGGCGGAGGGGAGGCCTTCAAGAGCACCGTGCGGAACCCCTCAATCACCCCCACCATCGGATTCAGAAGATAAAGAAAATACCAACGATCGGGAACACTGCTGATGGGATAGATGACGGGGGTCACAAAGAGCCAGACCTGGACAAGAAACGGCACTGCGAAGATGAAATCCTTGCGAAACGTTCCCAATCCCGCTACCAGCATTCCGATGGAAAACGCGACCGCTGCGGCCAACGCGACCAACACCGGCAGCCACACAAGCGACCATCCGACCGGGACCTTGTACCAAACCATCATCCCCGCAAGCAGAATGCCTGACATAAGGAAATCGAAAAAGGCGGAAGTGATCCCTGCCAGAGGAAAAACCTCCCGAGGCAGAGCGATCTTCTTGATCACCTCTGCGTTGTCGATGATGCTCGGACCGCAGGATGATAACGAGTTGGCAAAAAAGGTCCACGGAACAAGCGCTGCATAGCTGAAGAGAATGTAAGGGAGACCGTCGCTGGGGATATTGACGAACCCACGGAGCATGCTGAATACGAGCATGAGAACGAGGGGTTGTATGAACGCCCACCATAACCCAAGCGCTGATCGACGATATTTTCCGGTCAGGTCGCGCATGGCGAGCGCCCATAACAGGTTGACAAACCTGGAAAAAGGCGTACCCGCCGGTGACAGGTTGATGTACGCGGCCTTGCTCATCACGTCCGGCTGGAGGGGAGAAAAATATGCACGCTAGGCGAGATCTCCCCACAAGATGAGGTCGTCGCCCAGCCATTGGTGACCCGGGTTCTTTATGCGGAGGAAGCACTTGGGATCGGACTGGTTCAGGTCGCTGACCGCGCGCAGCCCCCCCACAAAAACGGGAGATACTGTCAGCACAGCGTAATCGGCCAGCCGCGCCAAGAGAAAGCTTGTTATGACGCGGGACCCACCCTCCACCATGACGCTTTTCACGCCCATTTGGCCGAGCCGATCCAGAAGGGAGTGAAGGCTCACCTGTCCACGGGAATTAGGATCCACTGTGAGAACGGTCGCACCCACCTCCACAAGCGCACGACAGCGCTCCTGTGAATTGCCGTTTCTCGTCACCACCATCGGCGATCGACCATTCTGGCTGAAGACGCGTGCAGTAGCAGGAACTCGAAGGCGGCTGTCCAAAATCACGGGCCGCGGGTTCTTCCCTTCGACCAGCCGGACGGTCAGCCGCGGATCGTCGGATAGGATTGTGCCGATTCCCACAAGAATGACCTCATGGTGAGCACGCAGTTGATGGGTAAGGATCAATGATTCAGACCCGCTGATAGCCAGAGGCTCGCCGGCCCGCGCGCTAATGCATCCATCAAGGCTCTGGGCATAGCTCAACGTGACAAAAGGACGTCCGACACGCTGAAGAAACCCATCAGCCTTTTCAACAAGCGACTCAATTACTTCCATCACCCGCCCACTTGCACTCCCACACAATGAAATCCTTGCAGCGCATACCGGGTTCAATCGTCATACACGACAATTATCCCGCAGTAGTGTTCCTACCTACAAGCAAGTTTTTTCTTCGTGGCGCAACTTTCTTGTCGATATCCCTTCACGATTCGACAAGAATCGGCTCCACACGGTTCGGGAAAAAATCCAAAATGGCGTCGAGGCGTAATAGCTCCGATCCGTATCGGATTGTGGCCCGATTTCATACCTGAGGGCGAATGCCGGCGACAACTCCTGGCTGACCCTGTCGATCACTGAAATCAGACCCGGCTTTCCGATTCGCTCCACAAACAATAAGGCCGTCGATCACGGCCTCTCTCCGTTAGTCGCCATTCCAGTATCGCGCACTGTCATCTCTGTGCTAATGATACTACTTTGAGCTAATGTCAAGAACTTCTGCACAATCTCCGCGATCGAAGGAACGTGAGTGTGTTTGAAGCGCTCCACAAGCATCGCTCCTCACAGGGCGCCGCGGCGGGGAATATTTCCTACCGATTTCCTGGGAAAACTTGACTTCGCAACCCGAAAGCGTATTCTAAGGTTGAAATGCCCCGGCGGGGAATGCGAAATGGTAAACCGTGCTCTTGTAGTCCTTATATGTATTGTGCTCATACTCATACCATTCGGAGGAGGTCTTATCGGGGCATGCGCGGGAATGAGCGACGCTCAACGCGGAGAAGCTTGCGGTTGCGGGTGCGCCGGAGGTGAGCATCAGGAAAGTGGCCGCGCGAATTGCTCGTGTGTAATCCCGTGCGCGCCGGATCGCGTTTCCTTGCGCTCCGACATACCGATTGCTCCTACGCCGGATTCCGCCTATAGGATGGCCCAGACAACGGATTCAAGTGAACCGGACGTCTCGTACCGACGGCAGCCCGGCCGGTTTCCCGAGTCTCCGCCATACAACCACATCACGCTCATCTTGAAGACATGTGTTTTCCGTTCATGATAATTGCCGCGGCGGCTTTGCGGCCGGCCAATGGGTGGGGTGGACCTCCCGACCCGTTTGTTCGGGTTGCGCGCCTCCCAGGTATCATAAATTCTGCTGTTAGTTGTGAGAGGACACAATGGCCGCTTCCGAAAGATTCCATCGCATCCGGAAATCTTCGGGCACAATAATTGTCGCCGCCATAATTGCTGCAGCGTTTGCGGTCGGCTATTACGCGGGTCACCCGCGTCGCGCCGCGGATTCGCCGCCTACTTCTCTGCAAGCTGCCTCCACGGCCCAGACGGCCGACAAACCTGCCGCTGAAAAGAAGAAGCCCGAACTGTGGACATGTTCCATGCATCCACAGATTCGCCTTCCCAATCCTGGCAAGTGCCCCATTTGTTATATGGATCTCATTCCGCTGGAAAGCGAGGAAGACACTCACGACGACCATACCGCCCCGCGTTATGTCATGTCTGAGGCCGCCAAAAAGCTCGCGGAAGTTGAAACCGCTGAGGTGAAACGCGAGCGTGCCACGGTCCTCGTCAGAATGGTGGGACTCGTGTACGCCGACGAAACCCGTGCGGCCGCGCTCACGGCGAGGGTGGATGGCCGGCTCGATGAGATCTACATCAACTTCACCGGCGTCCGGGTCAACAAAGGTGACCCGATGGTAAAGATCTGGAGTCCGACTCTCATTAAGTCGCAGGTGGAGCTGTTCGAGACCATCAGAGGCTCAGAGCCCAGCCCGGAGGTCATCAAGGGGGCGGAAGAGAAATTAATTCAGTACGGCCTAACGCCTGAACAAATCGAGGAGATCAAACGAAGCCAGAAGCCCAACCTGTACGTAACGCTTCGGGCGCCCATCAACGGTGTCGTGACAAAGAAGATGGCGCTGTTGGGCCAATTCGTTAAGGAGGGGCAGGAGATGTATATTATCGACGACCTCTCCAACGTCTGGGTGAAGATGGACGCGTATGAGACCGATCTCCCGTGGATCAGGTACGGCCAGACCGTCCGTTTCACCACGAGCGCTGTGCCCGGACGCACGTTTACCGGCAAGGTCCAGTTCATCGACCCTACCGTGGACATGCGGACCCGTTCGGTGAAGGTCCGCGTGGAAGCGCCCAATCCTGACTTCACCCTGAAGCCGGGCATGTTCGTCTCAGCGGAACTGGAAGCGGAGATTGACGCCAAAGGCCGTGTCATCAAGTCCGAATGGGTCGGCAAGTACATCTGTCCGGTCCACCCGAGGGACGACGCAAGCACCGAGCCGGGCATCTGCCCTGAAAGCAAGATGCCGATGCAGCCGCCTTCGTACTTTGGATACGCGGACGATCCCAATCCGCAACAGCCGCTTCTCATCCCGGCATCCGCCGCCCTAGTGACCGGCAAGCGGGCCATCGTTTACGTGGAAGTCCCCGGAGATCAGCCCACGTACGAGGGGCGGGAAGTGGTTCTCGGGCCCAGGGCCGGAGACAAATACGTGATCTACGAGGGTCTGCGTGAGGGCGAGCGGGTCGTGACGAAAGGCAATTTCAAGATTGATGCCGCGATGCAAATCCTCGCCAAACCGAGCATGATGAGCCCGCCTGCTGCCAAGGCGCAAGAGGAACCCGCGAAGAAAGACGAAGATGAGGTGATTTCCAGGCTGCAAGCGCCTGAGGACTTCCTCAAGCAACTCACACCGATAATCGACCGGTACTTGCAGCTAAAGGACGCAATAGCGGAAGGAAAAGCTCAGGACAGCGCACGCCTCGCCGGCGATATTGCCACGGCTGTGAATGGTGTCAGAGGCGACCTGCTCGAGCCGAAGGCTCGGTCGTTCTGGAAGAAGCAGTCCAACGCAATCCTCACACAATCAAAGATCCTTGGTGCCGCCCAAGAGATTCAAAAGCAGCGCAAGGCATTCGATCCATTATCCGAGGCACTTGCTCGAGCTGTTATGGCATTTCGCCACGTGAAAGTAGGGCCGCTTTACTTGCTTTACTGTGCCGATGCATTGGATCGTCAGGGAGCTTACTGGCTCCAGACTACGCCGGGACCTCGTAACCCTTATGCCGGCGACATGACCGCCGAAGATCAGAAAATGCAGACGTGCGGGGAGGTTGAGGAGACCATTCCGCCCGAAGGAGCATCGGCTGAACAGCAG
>JAIWNO010000092.1 GCA_020216785.1 Desulfomonile sp. | reverse complement strand
GCAGCAGGCTCCACGTCGAAGCCGGCCGACAGTAAAGGTCATTCCGGCCACGGAGGCGGCGAATGACCCCAACCGATCCACCGAAACAGAATGACCAGCTTCTCGGCCCTGCCGAGGAGTCGCTGTTTTCCAGATTCATGGGGTTCTGGACTGCGCAGAAACTATTCGTTGTGATGGTGATTCTCGGTACACTACTCGGGGGCCTTGCCGTCGCTCCCTTTGACTGGGAGATCTCGTGGCCCCCACGGGACCCGGTCCCCGTGGATGCAATCCCCGATATCGGCGAGAACCAGCAGATCGTTTTCACCACATGGGAAGGCCGTTCCCCCAAAGACGTGGAAGACCAGATCACCTATCCGCTCACCGTGTCGCTCCTAGGCATCCCGGGCGTAAAAGCCATTCGGAGCAACTCATTCTTCGGCTTCTCCACCATCTACATAATCTTCCGTGACAACATCGAGTTCTATTGGTCCCGGTCGAGGATACTGGAGAAACTGAATTCATTGCCGGCCGGGACCTTGCCCGAAGGTGTTCAACCGACGCTCGGACCCGATGCGACGGCCCTGGGGCAGGTCTTCTGGTACACGGTCGAGGGCGAAGGGTTCGGCTTGGACGAACTCCGCACAATCCAGGACTACTACGTCCGATACGCGCTTCAGTCGTCCGGCGGGGTAAGCGAAGTCGCATCTGTGGGCGGGTATGTGAAGGAATACCAGATCGACATCAATCCCGACGCGATGCGGGCTCACAACATCACGTTGCCGGAGATTTTCTCCGCAGTTCGGATGGCCAATTTAGACGTGGGCGCGGGCACCATCGAGGTGAATCGCACGGAATACACGATTCGAGGTTTGGGGTTCATTCGCTCGGTCCGCGACATCGAGCAGAGCGTGGTCAAGGTAAACGACAACATCCCGCTGTTCATCAAGGATGTGGCCACGGTCTCCCTCGGGCCTGAAGTCCGCCGAGGAGCGCTCGACAAAGAAGGCGCTGAAGTCGTGGGTGGGGTCGTTGTGGTGCGCTTCAGCGAAAACCCGCTGGAAGTGATCAAAAACGTGAAAAAGAAAATTGCGGAGATCTCGCCGGGGCTGCCTAAAAAGACCCTGCCCGACGGGAAGATCTCGCAGGTGCAAATCGTGCCGTTTTACGACAGGACAGCGCTCATCCACGAGACGCTCGGCACGTTGAAGAAGGCGCTTTCCGAGGAAATTCTCGTGACGATCATCGTCGTGATCGTCATGGTGAACCACCTCGCCAGCTCAATACTCATTTCCGCAGTATTGCCTCTCGCGGTGCTGTTCACCTTTATCATCATGAAATTCACGGGAGTCGATTCCAACATCATGTCCCTTTCGGGCATCGCAATTGCGATCGGCGTGATGGTGGACATGGGAATCATCCTCTGTGAAAACATCTTGAGACACATGGAGGAGAACCCGTCCCGTGGAATCACTCTGGGTATGATTCGCGCGTCTGTCGCTGAGGTGGGGGGAGCGGTGGTGACTTCATCGCTGACAACGATCATCTCCTTTCTGCCGGTCTTTGCACTCACCGGTCCTGAAGGCAAGCTTTTCAAGCCTGTCGCGTATACCAAGACCTTTGCCGTGGCGGCGTCGCTGATCCTCGCGCTTGCCGTAGTTCCGCCGCTGGCACACGTAGCCTTCCGTCGATGGAAGGTTCAGGCGAACACGAGGCTCATCATCGCCGCAGTAGCCGTCGGGGTTGGAGTCTGGATCGGGTTCGCGGTCTCTTGGTGGATTGGCGCGGCGGTGATCCTTGTGGCCGTGGTCCGCGCTGTGTCCCACTACCTGCCACCGCAGGCTCAGGAGAAGACGCCGACAGCCCTGAACCTGGTGGCGCTCGGGCTCGTGGTGGTTCTGCTTACCGAGCACTGGTTGCCGCTGGGGCCGGCCGCAGGGTTTGTGCGGAACCTCATATTTGCGTCGTCAATCATCTTCGGGCTGCTTGGCATCCGGAAGGTCTTTACCACGTTTTATGCGCCGTTTCTTCGGTGGGCGTTGGCTCACAAGGCGGCGTTTGTTACGCTGCCCATCAGTCTTGTGGTCTTGGGCCTTTGCATATGGTTGGGCTTCAACAAGGTCTTCTTTTTCATTCCGTGGACCGTGCAAAGGTTTCTGCCCTCCCCTCCCCCGACGATCACCGTGCAGCACGTCCATACGCCCGAGGTGAAGAGCGACGCAGCGACCGTGCTCCACCGCGCTGGCGACCCAGTAAGGACCAGTTGGCTCTGGTCAAAGCTTTCGCATGCCTTCCCCGGACTGGGCAAAGAATTCATGCCGGACCTGGATGAAGGCTCTTTCCTCTTCATGCCTACCACTATGCCGCACGCGTCAATCGGCGAGGCGCTCGACGTGATTCGCAAACAGGACCTCGCCATCCGGGCCATTCCGGAAGTGGAGTCTGTCGTCGGCAAGATCGGTCGCGTGGAGAGCGCGCTCGATCCGGCGCCTATCTCAATGGTGGAGACCGTGATCAACTACGTGCCGGAGTACAAGACCGATCCTGTGACGGGAAATCGGGTGGTAGACCCCGCCACCGGCAAACCGATTCGCAATTGGCGCCCCGAGATCAAATCACCCAACGATATCTGGAAAGAAATCGTTAAGGCCGCCAAACTGCCGGGAAGTACCTCAGCACCGAGGCTTCAGCCGATCGCTGCCCGCATCGTGATGCTCCAAAGCGGGATGAGGGCTGCGATGGGAGTGAAGGTTCGCGGGCGCACCCTTGCTGAGGTGGAACAGGTGGGCCTCCAAATCGAGCGATTCCTCAAGGAGGTGCCCCTCGTTGAGCCTGCATCGGTGATAGCGGACCGCGTTGTAGGCAATCCCTACCTCGAGATTGACATCGACCGCACAGCGATCGCACGATACGGCGTCAAGATCCAAGATGTGCAGGACGTGATCGAGATCGCTATAGGCGGCAAGCGGATTACCACCACCGTTGAAGGCCGGGAGCGCTACCCCGTCAGGGTGCGCTACCAAAGAGAGCTTCGCGACTCGCTCGAATCGTTGGAAAAGATCCTTGTGCCGGGAGCGGAAGGTGTCCAGGTCCCGCTCAACCTTGTGGCCACTGTCCGATATACGCGTGGTCCTATGACCGTGAAGAGTGAGGACACCTTCCTGGTAAGCTACGTGCTCTTCGATAAGCGGCCGGGCGCGGCCGAAGTGGACGTCGTACGGGCAGCCGACGATTACCTGCGTCACAAGATCAGGACCGGCGAACTTGTTCTGCCACCCGGTACGTCCTTCACTTTCGCGGGCTCGTACGAAAACCAAGTGCGTTCAGAGAAAACCCTCCGCATCGTGATACCGGTGTCCCTCATGCTGATATTCATGGTGCTCTATTTTCAGTTTCGCTCCATCCCTGTGTCGTTGAACGTCTTTTCGGGAATATTCGTAGCCTGGTCAGGAGGGTTCCTTATGATCTGGCTGTATTCCCTGCCGTGGTTCCTGGATTTCAGCGTCTTTGGGGTGAACATGCGGGAGCTGTTCCAGGTGCGGCCGTATAATCTGAGTGTTGCAGTGTGGGTGGGTTTCCTGGCACTTTTCGGGATCGCAACGAACGATGGCGTAATTTATTCCACGTATCTTGATCAGGTATTCGCTCGACACACCTTCAACTCGGTGGCTGAAATCAGGGAAGCCGTGGTGGAGGCCGGCCTCAAGCGGGTCAGGCCTGCGCTCATGACCACCGCGACGACGATCCTGGCGCTTATACCGGTGCTCACATCTTCAGGGAAAGGCGCTGACGTCATGGTCCCGATGGCCTTGCCGAGCTTTGGAGGCATGACCATCGACATCATCACCATCTTTGTGGTTCCGACAATCTATTGCCTGGTCAAAGAGATTGAGTTCAAACGCTCGCTCAAAATCTCATGAACACGAAAGGAGTCAACAATGTTCAGTCATTTGCGAAAGCCGATAACGCTGTTGGCGGCGATCTTGATTGGCGCGGGTTTGCAGGTGGGCGTCGCGCTTGCCGCTACAGCGGATCTTCCTGACGGGTCGAAGCTCGATCTGTCCCAGCCCTGTCCCGTGTGCGAAATGAAGCTGGAAGCTAGTGTTGTAGGACAGGCGGCCGCGATCTTTACGGACGGCAAAGTCGTGGGCTTTGACGGCCCAGGCGACCTGCTGCGCTATTACCTCGCGCCGGCAAAATACGGCTTCGATCCTAAGAATATCAAACACATGTACGTCACCGAATATGGCACGAAGAAGTTCATCGATGCCAAGCAAGCCTTCTTTGTAGTCGGAAGCGACCTCGCAGGCGAAATGGGGCCTGAGCTTGCCGCCTTCTCGACCAAGGAGGCCGCAGAGAAGTTCAAGTCCGATCACAAAGGCAAGAATGTAGTGAATTTTGCGGGGGTTACCCCTGACGATCTTGTGTCAAAGAAAAAGAAAATGAAAATGGAGCATGGTTCGGGCAAGCATTGACGTTGATCGACATAGCGGACACGCACCGAAGAAGAAAGGATTGACACGCGGTTGCCCCGTTCGGATACTGACCCCAAGGTTCCCGTGAGATCGCGCGGGAAGGTGCTCGCACAACGGGGTCACCGCAGGTGCGCGTCGTCGCGCGTGCTATACGGACGCAGTTGCCGGAGCCGAGTGTCGCTTTTTTTCCGAGAGGCATCCTTCGTGATCCACCTACCGGCGCATCATGTCTCCCGGGGAATCAGTCGCTGAGGAGCCTGATGGGGTGGGTCGCTCAACTGTGAACAAACCGTCGAAAAAGAAATCCGGTGTTGCGGCTGAAGGCAAGAAGCCCCTAGAGCAATCGCGGGACTCTCGATCCTCCTCGAAGCAGCTTCGCTCTCGCGTGAAAGAACTCGAGCACCAACTTGCCGACACCGCCCGCGACCTCGCGGAAACCAGTGAACGCCTTCGATCGTCGAGAGAAGAGTGGGAGCGCACTTTCGACGCGGTACCCGACCTCCTCATGATCCTGGACCGCAACCATCAGATTGTGATGGTCAACAAAGCCACCGCAGACGCGCTGGGCGTCTCCAAAGAACAGGCCGTGGGGCGGCGATGCTTTGAGTGCTTTCACTCGACTGACGGGCCGTGGCATGTCTGCCCCCATTCGCGCCTCATTGCGGACGGCACTGAGCACCGTGAAGAGCTGGAGCTACCCAATTTCGGCGGCACTTTCTTCGTAACGGTCTCTCCGATTCACGATGCGCAGGGACGGGTCGTTGGGGGTATCCATATTGCCAGGGACATCACGTACCGCAAGCAAGCCGAGGCCGCAATCCGCGAAAGCGAAGAGCGCTTCCGCCAGATCGCAGAAAACATCCGGGAAGTTTTTTGGCTTGCGCTTCCCGATAAGGAGCGGCGCTTCATTTACGTGAGCCCCGCGTGCCGACAAGTGTGCGGCCGTACACAGGATGAACTTTGCACTGATTCGCGTGTATGGCTCTCATTAATACATCCGGACGATCGTGGGACGGTCGTCGCGAAATATAGAGACTTCCTTGACGGTTGTTGCGACTTCAGCGCGGAATATCGCGTTGTCAGGCCCGACGGTCTGACGAACTGGGTTTGGGACCGGGCATCTATCGTCAACGACGACGTACGCGGTGAACGTCGGGTCGCTGGCGTTATGCAAGATGTCACCTCACGCCGCGCGGCCCAGGAGCGTCAGCAGCAGCTTATCGAAGAGCTGAAACATTTCGCGTACTTCGTATCCCACGACCTCCGCGGGCCCCTCGCGAACCTTAAGGGTTTTGCGGGTGAGATACGCCTGGGCATCGATGCGCTCCGCAGCGCTCTCGATGTCGCGCTCGAACATCTGCCGGAGAGTGAGAGAAGCCTGGTCCTCAGCACCGTCCAAGATAACCTCCCCGAGGCGCTCAGCTTCATCGATTCGTCAGTGACACGCATGGATCGTCTCATCAAAGGGGTCGTGAGACTCTCGCGACTCGGTCGTCGCGAACTGGTCTTCGAACGTATCGACATGGGTGATCTTGTGAAACGGGTGTTGAATTCTATGGCGCTTCAGATTGGCCGCTCAGCCGCGGAGGTCGTTGTGGGATCCCTCCCGGAGATTATCGCGGACGTTATTTCCATGGAACAGATCGTCGCGAACCTGCTCGACAACGCGATCAAGTACCTTGATCCGTCGAGGCCGGGAAGAATCGAGATCACGGGCGAGCGCCTGGATGAAGAGACGCTCTTCCGAGTCATCGACAACGGGAGAGGCATCGACAAAGCACATCTGAGCAAAATATTCGACATGTTCGAGCGCCTCGGCGTTTCTGACGTGCCCGGCGAAGGCATGGGGCTGTCGCAAGTCAGGACCCTGATCTGGAGGCACGGCGGCCGCATCTGGTGTGATTCGACGCCGGGGATCGGCTCTTCGTTCATGTTTACTATCGCTCATGGTGCTTGCGAGCACTGGTAAGCAATCACGCGCATTGAGGCGCCCCATGAATAGCTCATCGATCCGTATGACGCCACTCCATGATCGCCACCTCCTGCTCGGCGCGCGCATGATCGAATTTCACGGTTGGGACATGCCCCTATGGTTTGCCGCGGGCGCTGTAGCGGAACACCGAGTGGTCATAACAGCAGCGGGAGCATTCGATACGAGTCACATGTCGATCCTGACCGTCACAGGACCAGGAGCGTTCGAGCTGCTCCAGTTCTGTTTCACGCGAGATCTCACGGCGTGCGCGGTCGGGGATAAAGGGCCGCTGAATCCTGGAGAGTGTGTGTTCGGGGCGTTTCTCAATGAGCACGGACACGCAATCGATGACGCTGTGGTATACCGAATTGGCAGCGACTCGTTCATGATCGTGGTTAACGCGGGAATGGGCGACACGATAGCAGAGCACCTTCGCTTTCACTGCACGGACGGGGACGCGGAGGTGACGGACCTTACCGGACGCGTTGGGAAGATCGATCTTCAGGGGCCTCGCTCAGGGGTTATTTTGGGGAAAGCCCTTCGTGACCCGGACGCGGTTTTGCGGGACCTGCGGTACTTCTCGTTCCGGGGAGGGATGGAAGCCGGATCGCCAACCACCGACGTCGTCCTGGCGGCCGGCACTCCGGTCATCGTATCTCGGACCGGTTATACGGGAGAGTTCGGGTTCGAGCTTTTTGTGAGAGCTGATAACCTGGCGGCGACATGGGATGCGATTTTCGCTGCGGGAAAGGATTTCGGCTTGCTTCCGTGCGGGCTCGCCGCGCGTGATTCACTCCGGGCCGGGGCAGTGCTTCCGCTTTCGCGACAAGACATCGGACCGTGGCCGTTTATCAATCATCCATGGGAATTCGTGCTCCCCTTCTCCGAAGACCGTAAAGCCTTCACCAAGCATTTTCTCGGCGAATCCGTGATCAAGGAGCGTGACTCGGCCGACCACACACTTCCGTTCGTCGGGTACGATCCACGGAAGGTCTCAATACACGATTCCGCGGTGGTCGAGGGCCCGGACTGCGCGGAGATAGGCATTGTTCTCACGTGCGTCGCGGACATGGCGATCGGCCGGTACGACCACCGCGTGCTCAGCATTGCCAGTCCCGACAGACCTGAGGATTTCAAACCGTTGGGACTGAGCTGTGGACTTGTGAAGGTGAAAGAGCGGCTCACGCCGGGAACGCGGGTCAACCTGCGGGACTCCCGGCGCACGATCCCAGTGGAGATTGTTGACGACGTCCGTCCAGCGCGCACCGCACGCATTCCGATCGGCCGGGCGCTTAGTGTAGATTAAGCGCTTTGGACGCAATGGAGCGGAGAGGAGAATCATTGAGTGATTCGGTTGGATGGCCCCGACATGTAATGTCGGGGCCATCCAACCGAATAATCAGTCGGCATTTCTGCCATTGGAACCTGGAATACTGAACCAGCGTATCCAAGCGGTCACGAATATTACCGGCATTTGGTTGACCTGAAGCCGGCACATTGATAGTGCACCAATTCAAGTTTCCTGGGTGGGCCTCAAGGAGAGGCGGCCACATTCTGCGGAAGGAGCCTCCATGAAGGAAATTGACGAGCTGATCATCCCTGACGACGTGCGGTACGCACCGGATCATGAGTGGGCAAGACTCGAAGGACACACGGTACGCATCGGCATTTCCGACTACGCGCAAGACCAGCTGGGTGACATCACCTTCGTAGAGATGCCCAATCCCGGAGACTCGTTCGACAAAGGCGCACAATTCGGAACTCTCGAATCGACTAAAGCCGCGGCGGAACTCTACATGCCCATTAGCGGCGAGGTGGTCGCAGTTAACACCGAGCTGGCCGAATCACCCGGGCTAATCAATGAGGATCCGTACTTCCGAGGCTGGATCATTGACGTTCTGCCCACCCGGCCGGCCGAGATGGATGAACTGATGGATCGCGCCGCGTATCTGGAGTTTCTGCAGGGACTTGCTTAGACCTCGAATGATGCGCCCCCGTCAGTCACCGCATCCTACAGGACTACGAGTCTTTTGTGGCGCAAACTTAGGCATTTTCTTTTGGCAGGCGACGGTTCCTACCGCTCTCTATCGTGGGCCCGTCCGCCTTGTCGGCTGTTAACCAGAGGGCGGCAGAGACGCCTCCCCCACCAACAGAGATAAGCGGGGTAAGAGGCTCACCTATGACCCGAGGACTCTGACCTCAGCCACGTCTTCGCCATTGCAAGATCGGGAAAAGGAATACTGAGATGCGCTACCTGCCACACACGGATGAGGATGTCGCAATCATGCTGGAGGCGATCGGTTTGGCGAGCCTCGATGATCTCTTCATTACCGTGCCGCAGGATTGCCGTCGCTCCAGACCTCTTAACCTACCGGAACCACTGACCGAGTGGGAACTCACCGAGCGCATGAATTGTCTCGCTGCTACCATGACCGCCTCTCCTGTTGGCCGGATCTTTGTGGGCGCCGGGAGCTACGAGCATTTTATCCCTGCGTCAGTGGCGCACCTCTTAGGCCGGTCGGAATTCAGCACATCGTATACTCCTTATCAACCGGAGATCAGCCAGGGAACTCTTCAGGCCATCTACGAGTACCAGACGTTGGTCGCTCGACTCCTAGGCATGGAAGTGTCGAACGCGTCTTTGTATGACGGCGGTTCCGCCCTTGCCGAAAGTCTGTTGATGGCGGTCAGGGTCACCGGGCGTAAACGCGTGGCCGTATCCCGGGCAATAAGTCCGTTGTACCGCGGCGTGGTGGCGACCTATCTTCAGTCCACCGACATCGAAATCGTCGAGCTACCCTATGACACTACCGGCTGTACCGACCTCGGACAGCTGGATGCCTTGGATGACTTGGCTGCGGTGGCGGTGCAATCGCCGAACTTCTTCGGATGCATCGAAGACCTCCGGACGGTTGGCGAGAAAGCTCATGGCCTCGGCGCTCTGGCGGTGACGTGTTTCTCGGAGCCGCTTGCATACGGCCTCCTCAAGACACCCGGCAGCCTCGGTGCCGACATCGCTTGCGGCGAGGGACAGAGTTTCGGCATCCCGCAATCGTTTGGCGGACCGTCGCTGGGCATGTTGGCCACTCGTATGCAGTACGTCCGGACCATGCCCGGTCGCCTGGTAGGGCGCACGGTGGATCGAGACGGCAAGCGGGGCTTTGTTCTTACACTAGCCACCCGCGAGCAGCATATCCGGCGCGAGAAAGCTACATCGAACATTTGCACCAATCACAGTCTGTGTGCGCTTGCGGCTGCGATGTACCTCGCTTCGCTCGGCGGCACCGGTCTGCGCGAACTCGCGGCGCTCAATCATGACAAGGCCGAGTACCTTAAGAAACGGCTGGCCGAGGTAGGCTGCACGCCGGCATTTTCCACGGCGACATTCAATGAATTCACCGTACGAGTTCCCGACGGCTTCGACGCCACGTATGCGCGTCTGCTGGAACAGAATGTGGTAGCTGGGCTTCCCCTTGAGCGGTGGTATCCCGAACTCGCCGGGCACCATCTTTTCTGTGTGACTGAAGTTATTTCACGGGAGGACATGGATGCTCTTGTGCAGGAGGTGGGATTA
>JAIWNO010000091.1 GCA_020216785.1 Desulfomonile sp. | reverse complement strand
ATAGCCACATGCCTTGGCAATCCAGATCAAGGAAGAAAGATCTCCTGGAAGCGTGCCCAACGTCAGACGCTCCAGCGCCCCTCCTTGACCCGACTGCGGCATAGGCGGGCCGCAACCGGACGTGATCAGTCCGGTCAGGATGGACACCGACAAAAGCAAAATAGTAGAAATACGGTTCATCAAGAGGATGGGTCCCTCCCAACCCGGAATCATGCAACGTTTTCGTCTGATTGGGGGCCATCTACCAGTTGCCGGCTGTACAAACGCTCACTCGATTCTCAACAAGTCGCCCCCAGGTCTCCGACGAGCCAACATGACGGCATAATCGCCTCCCATGCTCTTGAAAAATTCTCTTGCCGCAGGCAGAGCCTACCATTCGTTGACGCCTCGCGTCAACTGCGATGTTGCGCGGGGAGTGGCTATTCAGTTGCGGGTAGGGAAGACTTCAGGATCTGCTGATTAGGCTTCCCAAAAGATATTCTCGCCCACAGGGTGGAACGCGGCGAGCCGTGTGCTTCAGAAACTGCCTTAAAATCCGTTCATATGGAGGTTTCGTAACGCGACCATCCCTCACCCTAACTCTCTCACTCAGGTGAAAGCCGGGCCGACACGTGGGTCGGCCCCTACCGAACGTCGTTGAAGTTACCTCTTTGAGAGCGCATCGGTATGAGACCGGTGGTGGTACGATTTTCGACTATCACCGATTCTTGAGACAGTTTCTGAATTCTAAGGTTATTTGTAATCTGCCCCTTTCAGGGCATTTGCTGCAAGGACGCAATGACACCATGGCGCGAGTTGCCTGAAAAAGGCGAGGCCTGCGTTGAGGGTCAGGCCTTTCAGCATGTCCGAACATAACAGCGGATCGATTGACCGGTGGATAGACGGAAGTCCGGCGCGAATTCAAGCTCTCCGAGCACTTATAGCATGCAATTCCATCAGAAGATCCAACTTGATGCGATGAGTCTCCATGCGCCACGCGTCAACCTTTTCTATGGCTTCTCTCTCCCACGGGAGCCATTTGTCCGCGCTCTTCCCGCGGATTGATGCTTCGAGGTCGAGAGGCACCGGCGGGGTGAGCAGTGTTCCAAAGCGCTTGAGAATGCTTTTCACGAGGATGTTGCGTTCATGAAATTCTTTTTTGGAGAGAAGGTCTGCGGGATTGCCGGGCAAGTCCTTGCTGACGAGTCCAAGACATCTTATGTCCCAGCCGTTGCTTCGGGCGATTCGAGCGATCTGCTTGAAATAATCGTATGCGGCTCGCGATTCCGCCTTCTCCGACCGGTTGTCGCCACGGCCCAGAGATTCTCCTTCAACCATTCCACTACCCCCGATTCCACTGCACGGCGCAGGTCACTGAAAAAGAACCACTCGAACAAACCATATGAGAAGGGGTTGAACAGCCGACAGATGTAACTAGGGCACAATACACCTGTCATCATCCCACGTTACGGCTAATGAGCCGTAATCACAAGGCGCTTGTAGTGGGGTTCGACCTTTGTTGTCAAGCTTTTTGTGCCCAACAGAGTGAATTAGTTGAACAAGACGCTGACAGCGCCGCTCGCGTAACGATATCATGCTAATATATATTGACTTTTTTCCAATAACCCAGCAATTTAGTCAAAACCCGTTGGAGGCTTCCGCTGCCTTTGCTAAGATAGTTTTTCATTTCCTTGATACCGGTTTCTCCGAGCACCGAAGGATGGCACTAGCGGTGGAAATTGGTTCTTGACACGCACTGATACGACACAGCCGGCTAACGCATAAGGAGGTAGTACCCGTGACCCAACCGCCGTCTGGCAACCATCGATTCGAGACGCTGGCCCTTCATGCCGGGCAAACACCCGACCCGGCAACCCTCGCCCGCGCGGTGCCTGTCCACCGCACCACGTCGTACGTCTTCCGCGACGCCAACCACGCGGCGAATCTGTTCTCACTGAAAGAACTGGGGAATATCTACACGCGAATCATGAACCCCACCACGGAGGTTCTTGAAGGCCGAATAGCTGCACTTGAGGGGGGAGTGGGTGCTCTGGCGCTCGCGTCGGGAACCAGCGCGACGTTTTACGCCCTTATCAATTGCATGGAAGCCGGGGACGAGTTTATTTCGAGCCGCAAGCTCTACGGCGGCACCTTCACGATGTTTAACGACATACTCCCCCACCTGGGGATTACCCCACAATTCGTGGACGATGACGAGCCCGCAACAATCCGTTCAGCGATAACTGACAAGACGCGGGCGATCTTTGTCGAGGCGATCGGCAATCCGGACCTTTCGGTGCCGGATTTCGAGGGCATAGCGGAAGTCGCGCGCTCGGCGCGGGTCCCATTCATGGTGGATGCCACTTTCACCACACCCTACTTGTTCAGGCCCTTAGCACATGGGGCAGACGTGGTGATTCACTCTCTCACCAAGTGGATCGGCGGGCACGGGACAGCGGTGGGTGGGATTGTCGTGGATAGAGGAACGTTTGATTGGAGCGATCCTCGGTTCGGGCTTTTCTCCCGTCCGGAGCCGTCGTATTTCGGGCTGCGTTTCGGCCATGACCTGGGCGATCTGCAGCCCCTCGCGTATATTCTTCGGATGAGACTGGTGCCCCTGCGGAACTTGGGAGCGTGCGTGAGCCCCGACAATGCGTGGATGTTTCTCCAGGGGGTCGAAACGCTGGCCCTGCGCATGGAACGCCACTGCGCGAATTCACTCGCGGTCGCTCGCTTTCTCCAGAAGCACGATCACGTCAGCTGGGTGCGCTACCCCGGCTTGCCTGGAGATCCGTCGTACCAAGCCGCACAGCGCTATTTCCTCAACGGGATGGGCGGCGGCGTGGTTGTCTTCGGCATTAAAGGCGAAGCTACCGCAGCAGAGCGGTTCATCGACAACCTTCGACTGTTTTCACACTTGGCCAATGTGGGAGACGCCAAGAGCCTGGCAATTCACCCGGCGAGCACCACGCATTCACAGCTCAGCCGTGAACAGCAGATCGAGGCGGGTGTGCCCCCCGATCTGATCCGTCTTTCGATCGGGATTGAGCACATCGACGATATTATCGAGGACCTGGATCAGGCCCTGAGAACTGCATGACAATCCCGAATTCCGTGAGGCAAGTTTGGTGACGGATTCCTGTCCGCCCGACGCAGGTTTTTGCAGCTTTTTATGGTGGGACAGGCGTCTCCCCTGTCTCCTAAGGAGTAACAGACAAGAGGCCTGTCCCACCATGCTGTGTGGATGCGCTGCCGAACCCGGGAACCGGAACAATCAGTGCTCGTGATCTCCGCAGCGGTGGCAGTGCCCATGAACGCCGTGGCTATGCCCCGCTGGGTGCCCTGACGCTTCCGCGGCCTGGATCGGTAGGACTGAAAGCGCTTCGTGCAGTTTCCCGTTGGCGGTCTCGATAAGCTTCACCGCCTCTCTGATCAGGTTCGCCGCTGCGGGCAAGCCTTCCTTATCCAAAGCGGCCGCAGCTTCCTCGTATCCCTTGAGGTGATCCAGGTTATGCTCTATCCAGTGAGCCAGGCGAATTCTTGTCTTGTGGGTTTCGTTCACTGTCAGTCTCCGTATGCTCGTGAGCGAGGTCATCGTCGGTGTTCACGCACCATTGCAAGGAAGTTCGCGAGGAGTTGTTTTCCTTCCGGAACAGCGAATTCCGCACAGTCGCCGTCATCCCAGCAACGTTCCGGGTGAAATGCCACACCATATACAAGTTTGTCCGGAATCCGCATGAGCTGAACCTCGGACAGGGCGCTTGCCGCAATGTTGACGAATTGCCCGGGAACAGCCTTGACCTCTTCGTAATGGCTCTCGACAGCCCTGAATCGACCGGGGTGCGAAGCCACGCCGTTGAGGATCGGGTCGTCCCGAAGTGTGTGGAGCACCGTGACTCCGTGCTCTCCGATTGCTTGCTTCGGGTATCGCTCAGGCTGCTTGCCGACGAATGTCGGGTCGATGAAGTCAACGGTCCCACCGAACGCCAGGGCGAGAAACTGATGTCCGCCGCAGATACCCAACAACGGGAGGTCGTCGGCGATCGCAGCGTTCACCACGATTTCCTTGACCATTTCAAGTCCCGCTGAGTCATACCGATACCACGGCGTCCCTTGCGGACTCAAAACAACAAAATCTGCGGCAGCGAGATCTTTTCTCTCAATTGCGCTGAAATGGATGTATTCCAGCGTCACCCGCGTGGTACGCAGACGGTCCACTTCCAATGGGAGCCGTTGAGTAAGCGCTTCCCGGAGCCGGGCATACCGTGATGGATCAGGTCCTTCCAGCTCAAGGTCAACGAGTAATCCGCGCAAGAGGTGTTCTCGAGGCATGAGAAGGAACAGGATTACCGCCGCGGCCGCGCAAAGGAGAACTATGAATAATACCCGGGTCGGCCGTGGGAAAGCGCGCAATGACATGAAGTCGGGGCGGGAGATCACCACTCCCCATACGGCACCCAGTACGGGATGCCGTAGGAATCTCCCGGAGAGGAACCGAAAGGCGCGCCGTAGTATGGCGTCGTCTGCGGAGCGCTCCAATAGGGTTGGGATTTTCTGAGAAACACTTCGTAAACTTCCCCGTTGGTCGCTTTCATCTCTCCACGGATGGTGCCGTCGGAGTAGACAACACCTCGGAAAATGTTACCTTCCATGCTCCCCTGGATGGTGTTGCCTCGGATAGTCCCTTTGATACCGAATTTGGCGGTTCCGAACCGGTTTCCGCCTTCGACGATACCTTGGATCTCATCGCCTTTCTGGCTTGTGATGGTGACGCTCCCCTCAGCGCCGAAGATCGGACCCTGGGCCTTTCCGAGCCACAGCCCGCGAATGTCCACGTTTCGAGCATCAGCGGGAACGATCCAAGCGGCAGCCACCACCAGCACACAAAGGCAAACTTTCAGATTTGTGAACAGGCGACTCATCATATTAGCAAATGTAGCACATTTTGGCGGACAAGGACAGCCAAAAGAGACTTGACCGCACTTCATGCGCCGGCGGCATTCCGCCGACATACGGCCAGATCTTCCTTTCTCCCCATGGCAATGAGCGTGTCATGCGCTTCTACAACGGTCTGTGGGCCGGGATTAAAAACCATCTCCCCGTGGTGTTTCTCGATCCCAATGACGATCAAGTCAAGGTCACGTCGGATGTCTGTTTCGACCAGCCTTTTTCCGGCATATTGAGACCCCATGCCGACCTGGATTTCTTCGATCTCTATGCTTAGGTCCGTGTGGTCCATAACGACTTCGAGGAAACTCGTCACCGTCGGCTTGAGCATCCCCATTACCATGCGCATCCCACCGATTTTGTACGGACTAATCACGCGAGTTGCGCCCGCTCTCATCAGTTTCTTTTGAGCTGCATCGTCGCTCGCGCGGGCCACGATCTCGAGGCTCGGATTGAGTTCCCTTGCCGTGAGCACCGTGTAGAGGTTCTCCGCATCGGAATTCAGCGCCGCCACAAGTCCTCGGGCGTTGTTGATCCCGGCGCTCTTAAGCGTCTCTTCTTCCGTGGCGTCACCCGGCGACATGAGATACCCCAACTGGATGATCTTCTCTTGAACTTCGGGCTTATCCTCGACCAGGACGAACGGGATGCCCCGGTCATGAAGCTGCTGGGCGATGAAGCTGCCCATTCGGCCGAACCCGCACACAATGAAGTGATCGTGAATTCGCTCGACTGCTCTCATGTGGCGCCGCCTCGTAAGAAGTGCCAGAATTTCGCCTTCGACCACGAACCGCGTCGCGGAAACAAACGCATAGGCCACGACTCCCATACCGAAAAAGATCAACATGATCGTGAATACACGACCATGCGGCGTCAAGGGGTGTATCTCACCGAAGCCGACGGTGGTCAATGTTATGACCGTCATGTACAGACAATCGAGAAGAGACCATCCTTCGATCAGCCGGTAGCCGGTCGTCCCGAAAAGGAGAATCAGCCCGATGCCCACGAACGCCCAATACAGGTACTTCGCCTGGCCCAAGGCCGTCTCCCGTCACTCACCTTCAAGCAGGCACACGCTATTGAGGTAGCGGTACCGTTCATCCCAATCGAGACCGTATCCCACCACGAATCCCCCCTCAATGCGGAACCCGCAGTAGTCGAGGCTTACGTGCTTTTCCCGTCGGCCGGTCTTGTCGATGAGGGCCGCTATTTCCACCGATCGCGGCCCCATTTGGAGAATGCGCTCACGATACTGGCTCACAGTCAGACCGGTGTCCACGATGTCGTCCACGAGAATGACGTGCCGGTCTCGCACGGGAATGTGCACGTCCATGAGAATGTCGAGCTTTCCGCTGGAGGCGGTATCCGACCCGTAAGAGGAAATGCGCACGAAATCGATGTGGCACGGCCTACCGACCGCTCTCACCAAATCTGCCAGAAATACGAACGATCCCTTGAGGATGCCGATAAACAAGACCCCCCCGTCAGGATATTTTGCCGAGATCTCGCCGGCGATCTCCCGCACCCGCGCGGCGATCTCATCCCCATTAAAAAGCACCCGCGGCTTAGCATCGACCATTCCACATCCTCCCAGATCACCGTCTGTCATTTCCGCATCGTCACCATCTGCTGCGCGCATCAAAATCCAGGTTGTCCGCCAATCCGGCAGCAAGCAGGACCTCTGCCCTGGCGGCAATCATCGCGGCGTTGTCCGTGCACAGCCGTTTGGACGGAAAAACCGGCTCGATGCCTCGGCGCTCTCCTTCGTGGAGCATCTTTCGACGCAGCAACGAATTCGCTGCGACGCCTCCGCATACGATAAGCTTGTCCACGGCGTACCGCTCGGCTGCAAGATATCCCTTTGCCGTAAGCACATCCGTAACCGCGTCCTGAAACGCTGCTGAAATTTCCGCCACTGCGGCGCCTGCGTCCGGGGATTGATCCCACCGGATAAGCGGATGGAAACTGCCCGGCACACTCTTATCTCGCTCCACACCGAAACGCTCCTCTACGTGACGCAACACCGCGGTCTTGAGCCCGGAAAACGAGAAGTCCAGCACGCCCTCGTTCATCAACGCCCTCGGAAAGCTCAGCTTCCCAGGGTCGACTCCCGCTGCCCGCTCCTCGATAACAATGCCCCCGGGATAGCCAAGGCCAAGCAGCTTCGCTACCTTGTCGAACGCTTCACCGGCCGCGTCGTCTCTCGTCTTGCCCACCAGTTCTATATCAAGAGGCCCCCGCACATGGAATAAGCTGGTGTGGCCGCCCGACACCACAAGCCCAACGAAAGGGAACGCGATATCCTCCCGTTCGAGGAACGCTGCGAATAGATGGCCGTGCAAGTGGTGTACGCCACAAATCGGCTTATCGAGAGCGAACGCCATCCCTTTAGCCGCGGCAATGCCCACGAGGAGCGATCCGATAAGCCCCGGCCCGCGCGTTACGCCGATCCCGTCGATACGCGAGGCCTCGATTCCAGCCAGCGACAGCGCCTTTTGCACTACGACGGAGATGACCTCGACGTGTTTGCGTGACGCCAGTTCCGGTACCACACCGCCGAATTCCCTGTGCACGTCGATCTGAGAGACCACCACGTCCGACAATACTCGGCGCCCGTCCTCGACTACAGCGGCTGCTGTCTCATCACACGAAGACTCGATACCCAATACCAGCATCAGCTCAGTCCCACGGAAGCACGGATTTCCTGGACTCGGCGCTGGACTTCTTCTCGTGAGAGATTCGCGTATCGCTCCGGAAGCAGTTCCCGTGACGTGCACTCGAGTACGGCCAACAACTCCTGATATTCCCGTTGTCTGGCGATGTCGGAAGGGATGAAGTCCTTGACCTCGTCAATTACCATTTCGGGCGAAAGACGCCCTTCGAGATGTCTTCGCCGCTTCAATTCCGTGAGAAGTTGATCAAAGTCCGCAGGGTAATAATTCGTGGTCAGCTCCAGGAACTCCCGGTGAAGCTCGGGCGAAAAGGCGTCCAGCTCGATTCCCGCTTGTGTGAGCACGTGCTTGATGAACACGGAGCGTTCTTCGCCTTCATTGTCGAAGACCGGAAGATGCTCGCCCGCACGGCCTGAGCGTTTTATATCGGGCTCCAACCGGTCGGGCCGGGCCGTAATGATCACCCATACGATCTTACCACGGTTGTACGGGTCGGACATCATCTTAAGTATGTTGCCGAAGAGCCTCCGATCCACATCGTGGGTCTGCGCGCTGCGGCCCCCGATTTCGGTGTCCGCCTCGTCGTAGATCACCATCACGTTCCCCATAGCCTCGAGCACCGATTTGATACGCTCCCAGTTCTTTTCGGTTTGCCCGACGTACGGGCCGCGAATGTTCTTCAATACCACAGCGACCCAGCCGCATTCTCTGGCAAATGCTTTATAGATGAAGGTCTTGCCCACTCCGTTCGCGCCGGGAACCAGAATCCCGATCGGCATAAGCTCCGAGTCGCTGCCCCGAAGACACGCTTTCAGTTCTTTCAGCTTCTTCAAAAGACGCGACGCACCAATGACTTTCTCGAACCCGTAGGTGAGTTTTGGGAACTCGATGTGCCCTTCCAGTTCCTTTTCGATGATTTCCTTGGTCTTCTCGAATATGAGCTCAGGCGTGATGGCCTGCTTATTGTAAGCGGCTTGCTGGACTATCTGACGCAGGGACAAAAGCGTCAGGCCTGCGCTGGAATAGGCGATCTGTTCAGGAGAGATGGAACTCTCCACCTGGCCCTGGCTTATGAGGTATTCGGTGTATGCCTTGCGCTGGTCAAGGTCAGGCCGGTCGATCCTGATAGCAGCGCAATACGGCAAGTCGACGATACGCTCGTTCACGCCGTTCAGTGTTTCGCTCACGAGAAACACAATGTCGGACGACGCGACGAACGCTGTGTCGCTGAACCAGTTCTCCAACGTAATCACTTTAAGGCGATCCGAGTCGAGCAGTGCCTCTCCGCGGGAAGCGGGCGCCACAGCTTCCCCATATCGGATAATTATGGCGAAATCCTTCCGGATCTTTGTTTGCGGATTGCCTTCCAGCGGGACCATCACGTTGATTCGCGTGAACTCCCGGAGTGCTGCGCACGCAGTAACCGTGTCCCGCTTGGCAGCTGAGAGAACACTTGCCAGCCTCTCTTCACCAATCTCACGGGCAATCAGCAGCCGGTCCGCGGGATTGTGGAAAGTGATTCCGGTCGCGGGATCATACACGAGCACTATGCGCGGGGCGGACGGACGGTCCGGCTTCACGAGGGCCTGGACGAAGAAATCCACCAGCGGCACGTACGTCCCCGGCTCAACCGGATAGACGTCTCTGGTATTGCCGTACACCAGAAAGACGTTCGACTGGGAGGAGACGTACTTGTCGATGATTTGCCGGGCAAAACCCGGCGGCTGATGACTGACGCCGCTCATATTCGGTTGGGGATCACACCGCCGCAGCCTCGCTTCGGCCGCGGGCTACTTTGCATCGGCAACTCGGGAAGGCTTGCCGCTTTATTAACCGAGATCTCGTTCTTTCTGGACTTCCTTCTTGGCTTCGGTTCGGGCTTTGAGTAGCTCATCAAACCGTGACGCGGCCTCCCTCTCGGCGCCGAGGCGTTCGTACGTCGTGTCTTGCGCTCCAACGGTCGCAGCCCGCATTTCGCTGGCGATCTTGGCCTGGGCCCTGAGATGAGCGACCTTTTCCCGGATCGCCACAATCGATTCATCTACTGCCGTCTCTCCGAGGCCCCTTAACCTGTCCTCCAGGCGGATGACCTGCTGGTGGGAGACGAACTCTGCAATAAGCTCTCCCTGCTCTTTCTGGAGCCGTTCAATCTCGTCGGTGAAGGATCGGAGCTTCACTTTGTATTCTTCGACCTTTGCACGCTGCACTTCCAGGTCCTGGGTGAGACCGGCCTGTTTTTGGTCAATCTCGCTCATACGCGCCAGGTATCGAGAACCTGCTTCCCTGTGGGCAGGATTGGCCGGCTCTTTCTCGGCCATCGCCAGAGCACCCTCGAGTCTGCGCTGAAGCTCCTTTTCCTCCGCGTCCAGTTTCATGAGGGACTGCTCGGTCCGCTCTCGTTC
>JAIWNO010000090.1 GCA_020216785.1 Desulfomonile sp. | reverse complement strand
ACGGGCGAGCATTGCCACAGCGCTTTCCATTTCCTTGTAGCGCTTTTTCGCTTCGTCGATGGCGGACGCATACGTGGCCCGGATCGATTCCGGACTTCCGGACACCAGATCATCGCCGGCCCTGATGAACATACCTCGAATGACAGACCACAACTTACCGAAAAAGCCCATCGTCCTCCTCCCTGAGGAATTGTCTCGATGGCCGTCGAGATCAGCCGTCGAGGCTTTTCACCTCTCGGACCCACTCCCAAAGGTCGTGCCAGCCCTCAAACCGGCGGGTCACGGGGACCGAAGCCTTCCGGTTCCACGGTCTCACCATGAGGCCCACCCCAACACCTGCCTCGATATAATCGCGAAAGTGGCGGACATCGTCCTCGATGATGAAATCCACCGCATTGTCAAGAAGATAAGTGCGCTTGTCCCTGGTACCGCCTGTGACGATTATCTCCGGCATGTGCCCGTTCCAGTCAAGAGCCCGGAGTTGCCGCAGAGCAGTTTCGGGGTCCCGCCGTCCCGTGATGAACAAGAGAGGCTCTCCCGTCTCCTGGTGGATTTTCGTGAGAGTTTCGAGCGCCCCATGATATGGTTCGACCCGCGGCTGGTGGTACATATAATCTACAGCGGCCCACAGTGTTTTGAAATCGACGCCCAAATCTTCGAGTTCCCAGCTGACCAACTCGTCGATAACGATATTCTTTCCCATCACACGGTTGATGTGTTCAAGTATAACCTCAATTGAGTTAAGCACCACGCCATCGATGTCAAAGGCGATTTTCATGCTTTTTCCTTCCCGCATCACACTTTTGGACTGCATATCATATCCCGCGGTTTTTTGTAAGGGCAGCGGATCGGGCACTACCAAGCTCCGTATCCATTGGGTTATTTTGGATCAACAGACGACAATCCCCTTGAAATAAGAAAACGGCAATTGTCTTTCTTGGGGAGGTTTCGGCCGAATTCCGGCCGTTTGCGCGTCCAACCGTGATCCCGCAAGTTTTGGTATAATACCGTCGAGGCCAAAGCGCCAGAGGATTAGATCAAGTTTCATTGGATGCGGCGTAGTGGAGGCGCCCGGTCGGAGATCACATGGACTGGGACGAGACCGGATACCAAGCGGATAGACTTCTCGCTCGGCTCTCGGCCATACGGGACGTCAAGCAACGGAGCTACGCCGTGGCCGACCGATTGAAGCCGCTTCCGAACGACGAAGTAATAGGAATCATCAAGACGATCAGAGAGAGGGCCCTCATGGGCCATAGCGACTATCTGCACGTGTACAGCGGTCTTCTCATGTCAGGGACATTCGCTCAGGTAATGGGAACAGCGCGCATGTCAGAATTAGTCGAGGCCGCTCAACGCCTCTGCGAATATGAGGTGGTGTCTCTCCTGATGGACCTCCCGCCTGAGGGCGATACAGACAGCGAATACCAACCGCACTTGGACGCCGACCTGCGAGAAGTGCCGCTTGGAATGCGCAAGTCGTTGGCACGCAAACTTGACTTCAAGATGATCAAGCGCATCGCCAAAGACCAGGATCCGCGGGTAATCGGGATACTCCTTAACAATCCCCGGCTTACAGAGATGGACGTCGTGCGCATCGCAGCCACACGGCCTACATCACCTCGGGTGATCGAGGAGATCTACTCGCACCCACGTTGGATCAGCCGCTACTCTGTGAAAAAGGTCCTGGCTCTCAATCCGTACACGCCGCTTTCCATCGCTCTGCGCCTGCTCACATTCCTTCTGGTGCAAGATTTGGAAGAAGTGTGTGCGAGCAACGATCTCGACCCGGTACTGCTCGATCATGCCAGACGGATCATTGAGCGCAAGGCCGTGCACGTGCAGGAGGAACCTGCGTGAGGATCCCGGCGCAATTCGATGAACCCTGCGGAGGAGGCGGGGTATGTTTCAAAAGGTAGTAACCTTTTCCATCCTTGGACTTTGCTATTTGTGTCTTGCGATCATCGTGTTCGCGCCGACGTTGTACGCCGCGTGGTTCTACTATTTAAGCCGAGAGGACTCCCGGCGAAAGGCGAAACTGCTCCGTGCAACTCTTACCACCTTCATCGTCAATGCTGTGTTCGCTTACCTGCTTGGGACGCTGGCATACAACTATCTCGTGCCTCCCATGCTCGCCAAGAATGACGCCACGGCTGTGGAGACGGTGCGCAGCGCAATCGAATCCCAGGAGCGCCACTTTGTCTCACGAGGCCGATATTACGCTGTGGGCCCCGTAAAAGGCCCGTATCAGGACGAGTTCGGATTGAGCGTGCCCCAGGGCGTAATCCTTCAAGTGACCCCCGTCTGGGACAAGGAGGCTGACAAAGAGACCTTTGAGGCCCACGCGGTGAACATCTGGGGGAGCAAGGTACTCTGGAGGCGTTCCGACGGCCGAATTGCGCATCTGTCAAACAATTCGGACGAGGCTTCCAGGCTCAAAGCCAAGCTTTTGCGCTCGGTCGAGTGAGGCTTTCACCAAGTTTGCGCTGCATCACGGGGCGAGGGAGGCTCAATTCATGCGCAGGTGCCGGCGCTGTCCACGCGGCCATATTCACGGGGCCGATGTTCGTCGGAATTTTTCAATCAGAGCCGGCAGCACTCGTTCCATCAATTGTTGAAGACCCGCGACCGACAGAAGTCATCGGACTTCAAAAATCGCGTATGAGGTCGCGTCATTCAGCTGATCGCACTCCTTGTGCACCTCGTCAAAATTGCCTATAATCGCCCCTCGGTTGATGCGGGAATCCCAGAGCCCAACCTATGAAGCAATTTCTTGAAAAGCACCTGAAGATTTACGCGCATGAAGCGTCCGCATTTCTATGGCTTTCGCTCATTTTCTTCTCGATCTTCTTCGTATTCGCGATCTTTCGCAATTACGTCGATACCGCGTTTCTCAAGCGATATGGGCCGGATTCCATCCCGTGGATGCTCGTAATCAACGGACTGCTGACCTTCGTTGTGTTCGGCGTCGCGGACCGGCTCGCAAGACGATTCACGGACGATCGGCTCCTGTTCGGAATACTCACATTTTATGCCGTGGCCGTAACCGCGATTTTCTTTACGGTCAAGGCGGATATTTCGCTGTCGTATCCGATCCTGTACCAGCTTCTGCACCTGCTGGATTCCATGCTGCTGGTGTATCTATGGAATATGGCGGGGGACCTGTTCGACGCTCGCCAGGGAAAGCGGGTCTTTCCTCTGATCACCGCAGCGCAGGTGCTCGGCACTACTTTGGGCAGCTTCGGGACCAGGCCGATCTCACGACTGGTTGGCGAGGACGAGACTCTGTTGATCTTCGGGCTCGCGTGCCTCGCCACTGCGGTGTATATGCTGCGCACCGCACCCGGCCTGATCGGCCGCACTCAACCGAAGGGTAAAGCGTCGAAGAACACCGCCCCCTCGAAGCGTCTCGTTGAGGTACCAGGACTGATGAAGCAGTTTCCTATCGTGCGGTACCTCATTATTACCGGCCTCATTCCAAACATCCTGCTGCCGATCTTTCTGTATCAGTTCAGCGTCATCGCCAACCACACCTTTGCCTCCGAACAGGCCCTCATGCAATTCCTCAGCTTGTTCCGCGGCATGACCACCCTGTTGACGTTCGTGCTGTTATTCTTTATGGGTCGCCTCTACTCCACCATGGGGTTGACCAATTCATCCCTCGTCGCGCCGGTGAACTTTGCCGCGCTGTTTGCTGGTCTCGCTGCATTTTTCAACATTTACATAGCCTCGTACGGGCAGTTCAGCGCGATCCTCATCCAGCGGGCTATCGCAGGGCCGGTGAACAAAATCCTGTTCAGCATCGTGCCCGGAGAACTCGTGGCCTGGAGCCGCACCTTCATCCGGGGCACCGTCCTGAAAGTGGGCATGCTTACCGGCTCGCTGATCATGATCGTAGTCAAGCCCGTGGTAGACGCGCGACCCCTGGCGCTTATCGCGTTTGTCTTTGCGGTTTATTGGGTCGTTGAGACACTCCTGTTTCGACGGCACTATCGCCGTATTCTCAAGCAGGTGATCGTTGAAAAGGAGATCGACTTCGACCAGATCGAAGCGGTGCGGACCATCGACAGCGGCACAGCAGGAATGGATCTCGGCCGAGCCGAGGTCGAAGACCGGTCCGAACGCGACATCCTGATCGACGAACGAAAGGTCCCGGTGATAGAGCCGGAGGTAGCTCTCAAGCTGCTCGATGACCCCAGCCCCGCAACAAGAGCGGACGCAGCCAGGTCGTTTGCACTTAATCAGGATATCAGGGCCGTACGAACGCTCATACGATTGCTCGAAGAGACCGACGACCGGGTCAGAAACGCGGCAATCGAAGCCCTGATAACCTACCGCGGCAAGATCATGCCGTTCCTGGAAGTATCCCTGCTGGAGTCGCATCCGCGGGTCAAGCAGGGAATCCTCGAAGTCATGCGTCTCTCAGGCGTGAAGGACTTCGAGATGATACCGTTCCTCGGCAAGCAGCTTACCCACGCGTACGGCAACCTGATCGCAATAAGACAGTTCCAGTCCATGAACGGCTGTGAGGGTGTCGCGATGCTCAAGGAGTGCCTCGAGGAAATCAACGAGGAAATCCTGCGACTGATCTTCTATGCGCTGTGGGTGCAGCATGCAGATATGAGGCTCATGTATCAGGCGCTTCGGTCAGAGACCGCGTCCATCGCGGTCGAACTGGTGGAAAATTCCATTCATCGCAACATCGCACCGTACCTGATTCCGCTCATCGATGACATTCCGCTCGACGAGAAGATCGAAAAAGGCCGGGAACTGCTCCCTCTCATGAGGAGCGACGCACCCGATCGGCTGCTCCACATCTTGGCCGAGTCGGAAGACCCGCTTACGAGGATGCTCGCGCTTTTCGTCGTTGCTGACTGCATGTGCGACCCGGCTTTCATCCCTGTCATCGAATCGCGGCTCACCGACGAGGATCAATACGTCCGACAATTAGCCCGATACGCACTCGCCCGGTGTTCCAACGAGGTGATGGACATGCCCGAGATCATTGACATCGTTAATAAACTCAAGACCTTTTCCATTTTTGAAGGAATGGGGATCAGGGAACTGCACGCCATCGCGACAGTACTTAACGTGGAAACATTCCAGCCGGGCGACATCCTCATCAAAGAAAACGAAGAGAATTCATCCCTTTACTTGCTGGTTTCGGGAAGCGTGGAAATTTACAGCGGGTACGGAACGCCGACCCAGCAGCTGAAAGTCACCTTGGGCGAAGGCTCATTTCTCGGTGATCTGAGCATGTTTACTCGACTGCCTCCGAATGCGACCTGCCGCGCGGCCGAGATCACCGAGGCGTACGTGCTTCAGCACCACCGTTTTGTGGAAATCATGAAAGTCTACCCGCAGATCGGCATTAACCTGTGCCGGTTTTTCAGTCTGAAGCTCCGTCAGGCTTCTTATTAGCTGTCGAAACCGTTGGTCTGCCGGATGTTCCATCGCTTCCGGCGGCAGGCCTGACTGCAGTCCGGGGCGTGCAGACCGACGATCAAAGGCATCGGTTTGTAGGGCATTGAACAAAGTCGCGTGAGGTGGCCGGGGCGGAGTGCGCGATTTACCGACAGCTTGAGTCCGACCCGCCGTTCGATTTGCATGAAGCAGCAGCGCTTATGGAGGGCGGTACACGATCAGGGTGCTTGTTAAGCCGGGAAGATTGTCAGATTTTCTGACAACAATACAAAATAGATATCCTGCTGTAATCACCACAAAACACAACTGGAACGTCAGATATTAGGACAGATTGCTGCCGCAGGAGAGATATCTCATCATTCCTTGCCTGTTCACAACTGCAATAAATGTCTTGCAATATCATTTAGTTGGCTTGAATTTATCAGAATAGGATCGGGTTGGCATTGAAATTGCTGCATATCAACACCGTAGTTATACGAAAACCTCAATGATGAGAACAGGATACGATTTGGGGCAGGAATGGTATGTGATTCTTGGAGATTGCGCTGGAATTCGGCGTGCTCAATCGTGAACGGTGTAAATTTGGAGGCATTTTTCCAAGACACGCGAGCCTTTGATCGCCGCCCCGCATCAGATGCCGCGGGATAATTCCGTGGGCAATACTGAGGCCTTGATTACCTCTGGCTGCGCCTTGGGGAAGCCTGTCGGCGTGGGGGAGCCGGTCCGATCCGGAAGTCATAGCTGAACGGCGGGGCGCCTCCATTGAATTTACCAATCAGCCCAAATCCCAAGAAATTCCTGCGAAAGCGCAAGGGTGTCGTGTGCCTCGAGAGCACGTACGGCGAATGTTGGATGAAAAGCGACAGAAAAACAGGGAGGAATCGGTCATGAAACGGTGTTGGGGGATGCACTGCCGGCCTGCTGTCCGGGGCATGGTATTACTCATGGTTCTCGTGTGGCTCTGCGGTTCGGCAATGGCAGCCACGTGGACCCACCAGACAACAGGTTCCTGGGAATACTGGTACCGGGACGGCTTGAATAAGTTCCGGTTTAACAACACCACAGGCCAGTGGTGGCATTACGGTGCCCTGGGCACGTGGCAAACGCTCAGCGGCACAGGCCTCACGTACACCGGCAATATCGGTGACGGCGGCTGGTACAATTTAGGGACGGGGTTCACCTACCGGTATTACGATCCCTATGACACAGGATATTTCCAGCAGGACGGAAAGTGGCGGTTCCGGTACGGGTACCAGTTAGGACAATGGTATAACACCGGGGACATTCTGTCCTGGCAAACCCTGGGTGCTGCAGGTCAGTCCGGCGCTTTTATAGGAAGCGGCGCGTGGTACGCTCTCGGCAACGGGTTTTCGTACAAGTTCTACGCCCCCCAAAACGCGGGATATTTCAAGCAGGGTGATGATTACCGCTTCCTCTACCTGTATGGAACGGGAGAGTGGCGCCACACCGGAGATACTGCTCTCAGTTGGCGGAGCCTTGGCGGAGTTGGGCAGACCGCGTCGTTCCTGGGGGACGGACTGTGGCATGACCTGGGCAATGGAGTGTCCTATTGCTTTATGACCGGCGGGTATTCCTCGGGTTACTTCAAGATCGGAACGAGCTATCGGTTCAAGTACCAGTACGGACCGGGACAGTGGTTCCACACCGGCAATACCGTAAGCTGGCAAAGGCTTGGCGGCAGTGGCGAGAGCGCGTTGTTCATGGGCGACGGCTACTGGCACAACATCGGGAACGGCTTTACGTACAGGTATTATGCTCCCCAAGATGCGGCATATATCAAAGACGGCGCGGCGTATCGGTTTCTGTACTTGTACGGTCCCCAAGAATGGCGCCATACGGGAAATACTCTTAGTTGGCGCAACCTTGGCGGTATCGGGCAGACAGCGTCGTTCATGGGCGACGGTGCGGCGCATGACCTCGGCAACGGGTTCATGTATTCGTACCTCTCGGGGCAAGGGTACTGGAAATTGGGTGCTGCATCGCGATTCAGATACGACTACGCCGCGGGTCAGTGGGCACACATAGGCGCGGTCGGCGGATGGACCCCTCTCGGTCCGGCAGGCTGGAGTGCCTCGTTTGTTGGTGACGGAAGCACGTACGATCTGGGCAACGGCTTCACGTATTCGTACACCCTGGGGACCGATACCGGCGGTTACTTCCAGGCAGGGCTGACCGAACGGTTCAGATATGTGTACGGGACGGGCGGCTGGTTCCACTATGGTCAGTTCGGCGGGTGGCAGTCTCTTGCCTCGGGCTTGGGAGCGCAGTTCGTTGGGGATGGAGGGAGTTATTCGCTTGGCAATGGCTTCACGTATACGTACAGCGCGCTCACCAATACCGGTTCCTGGTTAAGCGATGCCCTCGGCTTCACAAAGTTCGCCTACGACTACGCAGGCGGGCAATGGTACGATTACGACAAGTTTGCCAACCAATATGCGCTCGGTGCAGCAGGCAACTCTGTCGGCGAGTTCATGGGTGACGGGACGGCGCACGTGCTGGACGCGATCTGGTCGTACCTGTTCGACGGCGCTGTGGGCCAATGGCAGACAGGCGGAAGCACGAGGTTCCGGTACGCGTACGCCACCGGGCAATGGTCGCATGACGGGCCCGTCGGGGGCGCCTTTGCCCTTTCGGCCGCCGGGCTCACAGGGCAATTCATCGGAAGTTACACCGGGGCGTCCCCGGCCGACCTCGGCAACGGTTTCTCATACTGGCACGATGCAGCAACGGGAGTCGGCCACTGGCTTGTCGCAGGGATCTCGTTTTTCGACTATGACTACGCGGCCGGAAGATGGTCGCACTACGGTCCTGTCGGTGGAGCATTCGCGCTCTCCGCTGCAAATGTGAATGCGGGTTTTGTAGGTGACGGCAGTGCGCGCGACCTCGGCAACGGCTTCCTCTATTCGTACGGTGCGGGCGAGGGCACGTGGAGCCTGGGGACCGCGAATCGGTTCTCGTACAACTATGCCACAGGCCAGTGGAGCCACATGGGAGCGGTAGGCGGCTGGGTTGCGCTCGGCTCGCCGGGCTGGAACGCTTCTTTCATCGGTGAGGGCTCCCACGACCTGGGCAATGGCTTCACGTATGCGTACAACGCGTTGGGCGACTTTGCCGGCTACTTGCAGGGCGGGACTACCGAGCGCTTCCGGTATGCGTACGGTACGGGTGATTGGACTCACTTCGATTGGAGCAACGCGCCGTGGCTCCTGGCTTCGGCGCGACCTGCGGACTTTGTCGGGACGAGCGATCCTGCGGGCATCAACCTTGGCAATGGGTTTGCGTACCGTTACGCGAGCAATGTCGGGTACTGGATGGTAGGTGGGGCCAACAGGTTCAACTACGATTACACGAAAGGGACATGGTCTCACTACGGCTTCGGAACGGGACCGATCGCACTGACTGCGGCCGGGACGAGCGGCCAATTCATTGGAGATGGTCAAACCCTGCCTTTCGATGCCAATTTTTCGTATTGGTATGAGCTGGCAACCGACCGAGGGCATTGGGTCCTGAGCGGCACTGCGGCGGAAACATTCGGCTATGACTACGCGACCGGCCAGTGGAATGACTACATCGCGAGCCGTGGCTGGCGCTCTCTCGGTGAAGCGGGACAGTCGCTCTCCTTCATCGGGGACGGGGCGGCCCACAACCTTGGCGGCAACCTGCGGTACACCTATGATTTAGCAGCGGGTCTCGCGTATTATTACTTTGACCCGATTCATCAATTCCGACAGTCGTACACGACTGCCGTGATGGAATACCTCCACGACACCAATGTCTGGTCGACCTGGTCAGCGAACACCGCTCCTCCGGGCACGTTCTCAGGGGTGAGCGCTGCGCCGTCGTCGTCCTCATATATGGGGATCGCCGGTGGCAGCGTGTGGTTCATCACCAGCAACATGCTGTATAGATGGGATGGTAATTCGTTCCAGACCCTGGCTCCTTCCGGCACATTTACGTCTTTGACTGCTCTCGGCAACGCCGGAGGGAATCAGTACTTCCTCGGCTACGGCGGAACCAGCGGAGCCGGGTACGATATCTACCAATATGATGGTACGACCTTCCAGGAGATATCCGGGAACAAGAATTATGGGACCACGACCTGGGTCGGAGCGATCGGCAACGTGCCGTACTTCCGGATCAACGGCGGCACAGGCCACACCGGCTGGGACCTGTTCAACTTCAGCGGCAACACCTTTAATAATCTTTCCAATATGGGTTTCACCACAATGGACTTGCTGGTTACGGCAGGCGGCTCATTCTATTTCAACGGCAATGGTGGCACGGGCCATACCGGCAGGGACCTGTTCAGCTGGAACGGCACGTGGAACCAGCTCTCGAACGGAAGTTACGGCGGATCGATCGCGTATCTGGCGTCACTGGACTCACAACTGTTCTTCAGGGTTTCCGATAACGACCTTTATGGGTGGTACCATCTGTATAGCTGGAACGGCACGTGGAACAATATCTCCGGTGCTCCACAGTATTCGGTCGTGACCTACATAGGCAACATCGGGAACGAGGCGTTTTTCCAGATGCTCGGTGGCGGCCATACCGG
>JAIWNO010000089.1 GCA_020216785.1 Desulfomonile sp. | reverse complement strand
CAGGGACCTCTACAGCTCGGACGGGACCACGTTCAACACCCTCAGCAACTGGAATTTTTCACAGATGAACGGGTACGGCATTTTCGGCAACTCGGTGTGGATTATCGGCTACGGCGGCACAAACCCCGACACGTCCGTCGCCCACACCAACAACGACCTGTTCGTGTGGAATAGTGGCACGGGATTCGTGCAGGCCTCGAGCATGGGGTTTAGCGCTCCCACCACACATCTTGCCACAGTAGGAGACACTGCGTTCTTCTCTCTATACGGCGGCACAGGTCATACCGGGTCCGATCTATTCGTGCTGAATGGCACGACTTTGACCCAAGCCGCCAGCTTCGGTGTCGCCCCGGCGTTCGTAACTTCACTCGGGACCACGGATGCCTTCTTCCGCATCACCGGCGGCACGGGTCATACCGGTACCGACATCTTCCGCTGGAGCGGCGGATCATTGGCGAATATCTCCAACATGGGCGCCAGCAGCATCACCTACCTCACCTCGTTGCTTGGGACGGACCTGTACTTCTCAGTCAACGGAGGGACCGGCCATACCGGCTATGACGTATTCCGCTGGAACACGAGCGCCGGGTGGACGAATGTTTCCAACGTGGGCGCCAGCGCTCTCACTTATCTCTCCACACTTGGACCGGACCTGTACTTCTCTGTAATGGGCGGCTCAACCGGCAGTGGGTATGACCTGTACAGGTGGAACGGCGGGACGTTCACTGATGTGTCGGGTGACAAGAACTTCTCAACGCTCTCACTGTTCGCTCAGGATGGTAACACCGGGTTCTTCCTGGGTATCCTCGGCACGGACCGGGGCCTATATCGCTGGAACGGGAGCGCTTTCACCCGGATGGATACCGCGGGTCCCAGCAGCATCGCCGCTCCCTACGTAATCTACAATGGCGACGTCTTCTACTTCCAGTATGGAAGAGTGGGGGGTCCGACAACTGTGTGGTTCCCATCGCTGCTGTGGAACTCGTACTTTGATTTCCTGAACAGCAGGATTTAGTTCGAGCCCAGGCTCGTTTGACATGCCAGTGGGCGGCGGCACCTGCTCCGCCGCCCACAGCATCCCCCAATAACGCGCCGGATGTCGATTCCGGCGTTTCTTTTTGCAGAATTGCGTTCAGAAAACGGTGCCGGGCGGCGCTTTCGCCGCGCATTCTCACCCATTACTTCGTCGACTCACCCCAATCGACCGCGGATCGATGGCATGTTCCATAAGGCGTGTAGGGACCATGAACAGCTTTCCGGCCCCATTTGACGCAACCATCACGAGGTTGCGCTCGTGGAAATTGAACGAGCCGAAACTCTTGAAGGCACCGTCATTCCACGAACCAGTGACAACGCCGGCATTTTCCTCTGCCAACTTTCCAGACTGTGCAACGTATATCCACACCCGGTCGGCAGACGCGGCGACGAGGCAGTTATGGTCCGCCTTCAGGGCCGTGAGCCGCGCAAGGACTGCAATGCCGGTTCCATCTGTGCCGATGCGGTAAGAGAGCAGGAATACTCCCCGATCAGCGGTGCTTGCGCGGGGTGAGGTCACAGGTATCAACAACGGCCAACCGCGGCCCTCGAAATAGACCTTGTACCCGCTGAATACGCGACCGGAGCTTTCGGGAGCACTGAAGTCATAGGTTCCCGGTTCCCGAGCAGCGAATCCCTCCAAGGCAGTGGTGATGGTTGAGTTTCCCAGCTCGGAGTCAAACCAGAAGCCGGGTTGTTTCACCACTTGCAGAGTCAGCCCGGTATGTTGGCAAAAAAAGGCGGGATTATCCCAGCCGCGCAGCGGCTCGTCGCATACGAGCACCGAGCGGTCCGGCACCGCTCGCAAAATGCCGGTTGCCAGAGCGTCCTCGATGAACTTCCTCGGCCGGTACTCCACGAAGTTATATCGTTCTACCACGGTTCGGTTGTTCGCATAGTTGAACCCGCACAAGACACCGCCTACTACGGCCATTCCCAGCACAGGCGCCCATGAGAGCCGCGCGGCGGACCTGCGGAGCCACGGCGAAATCGCCGCCAGTCCCGCGAGCGCTGTCATGATAACCCCGAATCCCGACACGTATGCGGGAAGGTACCCAAGCCCCCACGTAAGCTCTCTCTGATACTTGGCGGACAGTGCCACTACTGGTGCGGGCAGCACCCAGAAAGCGAGCCCGACGAGCACCAACGCGTGCAAGCTTTTCTCGCGCATAACCGATGTTTCCGCGCGGGCACGCCTCCAGACAAGCCACCACACACCCGCCCACAATGCGCCTACAAAAAGCGTGCTCCACACCGACGATGCTTCCGCGGCCTCGCGTGCGTTGCGAATCGCATCGGACGCGAGAACGTAACTGAAGGGCACGGCGGAAAAAACCTGCTCAGCGAAAGCCAGCGCCCAGTCAACAGCGGCGAAACGCGCATCGACGCCCTCGTAGTATACAGTATTGACTGCCCGGACAAACACTGCAATCAAGCCGTTGACCAAAGTGATCAGGAAGAACGGAGCAATCGTGCGCATTACGTCCCGGAGGCGCTTCCATCCGAAATGGATCAGCGCCACCAGCACGTGGACCAGCCAGAAGAGATAGAACGCCTCGTAGATGAGCAGACACGCGGTGTAACTGACAATAGACCCTGCAAGCAGTCTGCGGCCGCCTCCGCGAAGATATGCCGGGAACCACCCCACCGACAGCACCAGAAGTGCCAGCTCGATTTGCATAAGGCCGTAGTACGACATCACCGGGTCGTGATAAAACCGCAGCTGCAACACGAACGGCGACAGCGCCATTGCAGCAAGCGCCCACCCGGTTGAGGACGTGATCGTTCTTACCAACCACCCGAACAGCAGCACATTTACCAACACCAGACATAGAATCAGGAGCTTGTACTGGAAATGATCGAGATAGTAAAAGATGGGATAGTAATAAATGACCAGCGGATACCAACGTCCACTTCGCGTGAAGTCCTTGACGGTATTCCACGACAGATCAAACAGGTTAGTTCCGGTCAACCGCGCAACGCCGCTCAGTGTCGACTCGCGCCACGAATCATCGCCAAGGTATGGGCTCTGTATGACGGGAACGAGGGCGACGGCATTGACGGCGATTACAAGAAGGACCAGACAGGCATTCGAGAGTTTTGTACGCATGGACGGACCGAGGACGTTGAGCACTATTGAGTGACCGATTTCTGTCGAAAAGGCCGGGCGATATGCACTCGGTTCGCCTGCATAAAAGCTTTGTGCGGGCGGCTCATCTCCACAAACACGTGAAACGAGTTATGGCCGATTTCAAGCATACTCAGGCCCAGCGACCCTGCGACAGTCTGCGGCCATGAGCGTTTGTGGACGAAAATTCTGATCGCGTTCTTCCGGAACTGGAGATTCAACCACGACTTTATTGCATAGTCGCGAAGATAGGTGACTTCTTTTGCGTGCGGCACTTTTTGGTTAAATTCAGTGACCCCCTCGGGCAGCTCGTGAACGTGGATCGAGCAATTTCTGGGCAGTGGCTGCACCATCGCTGCGAGCCGTTCAAGAAACATTGTCGAGATACGAGCGCTTTCTTTCCATTGCCCGTACGTGCTGAACAGTGGTGAGTAGGCCACAAGCGATATACAAAGCGCGCCCGCAGCGATAATCACCGCGAATCGACAGCTCACCTCTCGTCCTGAATCGGTCGACTGCCACGACCCCATGTGAGCGCGCATCAATCGAATGCTTTCGATCGCCGTTCCCGCAACGAGGGCTGCAAACGGAATGACCGCTGTATACATACTCCGGTGCGAAAAAGTAAGGGTCACAATAAACAGAACAAGCGGTATTGCAAGCCATACAAGAAGAAACAGCGCAAGCCTGTTGAACCCCGAGGCTGTTTGCGCTCGAACGCGCTTCCCTCTTCCGAGAAAATAGAACAATACATAGAATATCACGGCTGCGATTATGACCGCAGTGGGAGCGTAGTTGCATTCTCCCTCAAGGAATCTGCCGAAATCCACCGGGTAAACCAAGTCCTGGAAATAACAGTGGATTGTATTCACCATGTACCATGGAAGATTGCGCGCATCGTGGTGATTGTTCTCGTACCCGCCGATGCCCCCGAGAATGTAGATTCTCCAGAGCACGTACAGGAAAGACGTGATTATGTATGGTGCGACGAACATTACGCTCGTCTTTATGCGGCTCTTGAGATGACCGCCCGTGCGGAACAGCATCGCGTGACACCACATGACTCCTGGGAGAATGATGGCGATTTCCTTTCCTCCCAGTGCGCACACATATGCACCGACCGCGAGCGCCTGGAGGACACTCGTTCGACGACTCGAAGCGTCCTTGGATTCGGTTGCCAGGTAGCACCACAAGGAAATCAGGAAAAACAACGACGCAATGAGGTCGTGCCTGCGATCAATTGCCGGGACGCTCTCCACCAGTATCGGATGCACAGCGAAAAGCGCCGCTGCCGCTGCAGCAAACAACCCGTCGCCATCCGCGAGCCGCCGCATGACCACGAAGACACAGATGCTGACGAATACGTGTAAGAGAAGGCTTGTGAGTTGAAAACCGAAAGGCTCAAGCCCCCACGCCCAGAAATCGAGGCTGTATGACAATGTGGCAAGTGGCCGGTAAAACCGTGCTACGGACGTGAAGTCGGTCCCCTGCATAAGGGGTCCGGAAAATATACGAATCAGGTCTTCATAGGAATTTATCTGACTGGATTCAATGAGCGCAAAAACGTCCGTGCCGGTGAACGAACACTCGAGGATCCACTCATACGTGAAAAAGGCGACGAGCGCGACGAAAGTCGGCCAGAGGACGGCACTACAAAACCTCCTCGAATTCGACCCCAGAGGCCCCAAGCCAGTGTCTCGCATCCAAAACCGGATCATCATTCCCCTGGACCCCGGCCAAGCCGCGGCTCACGCGTTGCCGTCCCGTTGGTGCCGCGATTCGGGCGAAGAGAGTATCACTTGATGAGAGCCGGTGTCAATGCGAATTTGCCGGGTTTTCCCCAAAAATCAGGCCAACAAGAGAGCTGATCGTCCAGTTTCCCACCTGTCAGTTTCTTGCCAAGGCCGCCGGATTCCTGTGTCGCAGTAGGTTATCACCCGGAGGTACTGAAGTTGTACCGAGTTCTGGTGAATCGGATGAGTCTTCCGGACTCCAGTGAGTGAATTTAGCCGGATCCACCCACCACAACACCTTTCGGTTTCCGGCTCATGGGCTGAACTTCCTGGCCCGTCCCGGCTTGACAGAGGGGATGCGTGCAATTATCCTGCTTGAATTCATCAGAAGAACACCATCACTCCGGATTCCGGATCAAAGTGCGGGCCAGGTTTTGATCTGAAGTCCGATATCTGGATTCTTGCTTCGGGATGACGGGGAATTCATTCCTGATAGTGTGGCGAATGAGGTCCGAATTGATACCTCAAGAAATGGGCGTTGTAAGACGGTTTCTGATGATGCTGAGTGTTATCTGCATGGGCGTTTTTTTCATTCTGGTCCTGTTTGAAACAATATTACGGATTGCCGGCTTCCAGCCGGACTTTGTGAGTTCGGAGCGCTACAACTTTTGGAGGCATGACCCCCACCTCGGCTGGCATCACAAACCGGATACGGAGGGTATATTCGAGGCATTCGGGATTCGAACGCGCGTGCGGATCAACTCTCGCGCCCTCAGAGACAGTGAATATGCTTACACGAAACCCGTGGGCAAGAAAAGAATCATAGCCTTGGGAGATTCATTCGTCTGGGGATACGGGGTCGATATTGAAGATACGTTTCCAAAAATCATTGAAAGAAATCTCTCCGACTTCGAGGTTATCAACGCCGGGGTGTCCGGCTACAGCACTGATCAGGAGCTTATCTGGCTGCAACAGGAGGGAGTGAAATACGATTACGATCTGCTCGTTCTTGTTCTTGTGGATAATGATATTCCCATGAATGCGCTCGACCTTGTGTACTTCAAATATTACAAGCCAATGTTCAGTATAGACGATCACGGCAGCGTTGCATTGTCCAAGAGCACAGCCCCACAATCCGACTTGGGGCCTGCTGTGCGACAGTGGCTCTTCTCCAGATTCGCAGCGCCCCGGTTTCTCCTGGAACGTTTTGGAACCATAGCCCGACGGTCCTATTTTTCGGGATCGTCCTCTTCCCGGACTGATGACGATTATACTGTGCGCCTCACGGTCGGTCTCGTTGACGAGATCGGGAAGATCGTCAAACATAAAGGCAAACAGATGGTAGTGGTGACGAGGTGCAATAATTCGACGCGGTGTGCCGAAGTGGAGGAAGATCTCCGGGTGAGAGGATTTGATGTACTTGCAATGGACAGGGCCCCTGGGTGGTCTCCCGAGACTATGACCATCAAAGACCACTACCATTGGAACGCCGTTGGGCATCAGTTCGTAGCCGACTGCCTCATCCGATTTCTTGGAGAGAAGGGAATGATAACACCAACCCCATGATTCGTATTGCCGTGATCGGAATCAGGCTCCTGGAGGCGGTCAGGTGGAACGCTTGTCGATGCTCTTCGGCGTCTGAGACGGGTGCGGCCCATAACCGATCGGTAAAGATGGGACGCCGGTCTCTCCGCTACCGCTTGAGACTCACCATAACCGCGGTCAGTGCGGCAGGCGTGATCCCGGGAACGCGCGACGCATGACCCAGAGATGTGGGTCGGACGGCCTTGAGGCGGTCTCGAAGCTCTCGCGAGAGACCCGGCACAATGTCGAAATCGAAGTCTTCCGGGAGTTGGATCTTTTCAAGGTGCTTGAACCGCTCAACTTCACGGCGCTGCCTTTCGATGTACCCTTCGTATTTCACTTCAATCTCGATGGATCGAGCCAGATCGGCGTCGATCCCTTCGGGTAGCAGGCCGAGCGAGACCAAGTCACACGCCGTCACTTCGGGTCGTTTGAGAAACCTGGTCCCAGTAAGTGTCTCGGTGATCTCTGAACCGCCTCTGGACACCACCATGCTGTTCACATCCTCGCCGGGCCTTATGCGAACCGCCTCGAGTTCACTGCACAACCGTTCACGCTCGCGACGGCGCTCTTCATGGCGGCGACAGATTTCCTCAGGGATGAGCCCCAAACCATGCCCTTTGCTCAGCAGCCGATCCGCGGCATTGTCTTCTCGCAGCAATAGGCGGTATTCAGCTCTGGACGTGAACATACGATACGGTTCCGTCACCCCGCGGGTGACTAAGTCGTCCACCATCACCCCCATGTACGAATCGGAGCGATCAAGGATGAACGGTTCCTTGCCGAGGATCGCATGAGCAGCGTTGATCCCTGCCCACAGCCCCTGCGCTGCCGCCTCTTCGTACCCTGATGTGCCGTTCACTTGCCCTGCAAGGTATAATCCCTTGATCTGTTTGGTCTCCAGCGTTACCCGGAGACACGAAGGATCGACATAATCGTATTCAATTGCATACGCGGGACGAACAATCTCGGCTTTCTCCAGCCCCGGTACCGATCGCACCAACTCTATCTGCAACTCCGGGGGCAGCGAGTTGCCCAGCCCCTTGAGGTAGACTTCCGAGGTATGGAGCCCTTCCGGTTCCACCACCACGGGATGGCGCTCCCGCTGGGGAAACCGGGCAATTTTGTCTTCAAGTGACGGGCAGTAACGCGCGGGCGTCCCGATAATCTCACCCGAATAGAGCGGTGACTTCAAGAGGTTGCGTCGCACCAGCTCCCGCGTGCGCGAGGAGGTGTAAGTCCTGAAACATGACCGCACAGGACGTCGGATTTCCTGCGTGCGAAGCGAGAACGGTCTGACTACGGAGTCGCCGGGATCTTCCTCCATTGCCTGGAGGTTCACGGTAGCGCCCCGCGCCCGAGGCGGTGTCCCGGTCTTGAACCGCCCTGTCGGCAGTCCAAGGTCCCTCAGTTGCTTCGCCAGTTGCCTGGCAGGGAATTCACCCGCCCGGCCCGCGGGGTACGCTACACTCCCTACGTGGATCACTCCGTCAAGGAACGTCCCCGCAGCGAGAATCACCGCGTCCGATTCCACCTCGTACCCGGAACGCTCCTTGACTCCGAGGCATCGACCGTTGCGCACAAGGAGCCCGTCCACCATCTCCTGACGCACGGAAAGGCACGATTCCCGCTCGACCGCCCTGCGCATCGCAAGGCTGTACTCCAGACGATCGCACTGCATCCGGGAGCCCTGGACCGCAGGCCCCTTTCGCGTGCCCAGTGTCTTGTATTGAATGCACGAGGCATCCGCAGCCCTGCCCATCTCTCCGCCGAGCGCGTCGATTTCCTTCACCAGGTGTCCCTTGCCCAACCCTCCAATCGACGGATTGCACGGCATGAGGCCGATTGTGTCGACATTGAGGGTGTAAAGCCATACTCTGAGACCTATGCGAGCTGCCGCAAGGGCCGCCTCGCAACCTGCGTGTCCCGCGCCGACAACTATGATCCGAGGAGCGTCCATGTAAGCCTGTGCGGTCCGATTTGACCGGTCTTTCATCTATGTAACGGCAGAGAGCGGGAAAAAGCAAGCGCCCGCGTCACCTCATACAACACTCAAGTAATGGCCCATAACCATGCCGGTTCAAGAATACATCTTGACGTGTAATGACTTAAACGATATAATTAATATGTTACATTTAAAATTCTAGTTGTTGGTTTATGCTTCTGGAAAGGAGTATGGTGATGGTTAGAACTGTCATCTTCGCTGGAGGGCTTATGGCTGCCGTGCTGGGCCTCATCCTCCCGCCGCACGCTCGGGCCGTCGGGTATGGCCAGGCTTCCTGCCCTCAGCCCGCAATCAGCGTCTGTCAACCGGTCGTCCCGGCCTCGCCTTGTTGCGTGCCGAGCCCGCTCTTCCCACCGCCTCCACACCTGGTCGCACCGGTGATTGCCGCACCGCGGCCCATGATCCTGTTGCCGCCAATGTGCGGGCCCGGTGCGCCGGGGTACGTGCCCATGACTCCGCCCGGGGCGCCGACTCCCATACCTCGAACCGCCGACAAGCCGAAACCGGCGGGTATACAGCCGGGAATCGTTCGCTAGCACGGACGGGCCGTATTGAGGACAATTCAAACGATGACGATCCTCTTGATGTGGGCCACCGCCTCTTGAGGATCGTCAATCACATGCAGGAGATCCAGGTCGTTGGGACCGATCAACTGGTGCTTGCCGAGCATTGTTTTTCGGATCCACCCCACGAGGTCCTTCCAGTAGTCTTTCCCAAGCAGCACCACAGGAAAAGGCTTGATGCGCATCGTCTGGATGAGCGTAAGTGACTCAAAAAGCTCATCCAAAGTCCCAAAGCCTCCCGGGAGAATCACATACGCAACAGCGTACTTCACGAACATCACTTTTCTAACGAAGAAGTAGCGGAACTGTACTGTAATCGATGAGTATGGGTTGGCTTTTTTTTTTTTTTTCAGTTCGATGCACAGTCCTACGGACTTTCCGCCTGCTTCCTTCGCCCCCCTGTTGGCAGCCTCCATACAGCCGGGCCCGCCGCCGGTGATGACCGTGAAACCGCTCTGCGCAAGCAGCCGCCCAACGCGCCGCCCCAACTCGTACACAGGGTCGTCCTCCGTGACCCGCGCAGATCCGAACACCGACACTCCGGGATAGACCTGGGAGAGCGTCTCGATGCCGTCGACGAATTCCGAGATTATCCTGAAGATTCTCCAGCTTTCCTGAATGCTGAGGTCGTCGATCACGTACTGTCGATCTCGAGCCATGACAGATTCCTTATAATATTGGCATGTTATCTATGTTGCCGATATTTCATGTTGCATAAAAGTTCTAACAATATTCGTCTGCGTTTCAATATTGTCAACTCAAAACTCCTGGGATCTTAGCAGCAATGAAGAACGAAGCCGCTGATTTTGATATTGCGGTAAAATTCGCGGTTTACGGATAGTTTTGTGGAGAATGAAAAATAGGGTGCCGCGATTTCTTGTCAGAGATGATTTCAGTGAAACCGCGTAGACAGCATCGAGAAGGGAGTGGATTCCGGTCCTCGTATGCGGTA
>JAIWNO010000281.1 GCA_020216785.1 Desulfomonile sp. | reverse complement strand
GGCCGCTGTGGAACAAGTCCTGACCTGCTTTGTGGCGGGTGGGCATGTCTTGGTGGAGGGAGTGCCCGGCCTCGGTAAGACATTGCTGTCTCGCACGCTGGCAAAGCTGGTTGACGCGGAATTCCGCCGTATCCAGTTCACGCCGGACCTTCTGCCCAGCGATATCATTGGTACCAATGTGTTTGACCCTAAGACCACGGAGTTCCGTTTCCGCAAAGGGCCGATCTTCACCGAGGTGCTTCTCGCCGACGAGATCAACCGCACTCCCCCCAAGACCCAAGCCGCGCTCCTTGAGGCAATGGAAGAGCGCCGCGTCACGATGGACGGCGTGACCAATCCCTTGCCCGAGCTATTTTTCGTAGTCGGCACCCAAAACCCCGTCGAATACGAGGGAACTTACCCGCTTCCCGAAACCCAACTCGATCGCTTCATGATGAAAGTGACCATCGACTATCCTGATGAGAAAGCGGAACTCGACATCATTACAAGTTACGCGAACGGCCTGGACCTGCAGGACCTCGACGCTCTGGTTCCGGCCGCGGTGATCCGGAGCGATGAAGTGCTTGCCCTTCGCGGGGCTGCTGTCAAGGTTGTGGTGGAAGAGAGCATCATTCGCTACATTCGCCGGCTTGCGGCAGAGACGAGAGATTCCGTGTATGTGCAGCTTGGGGCGTCCTCGCGCGCCGCGGTCGGTGTGCTGAAAGCTGCACGTGCGCTTGCTGCAATGCGGGGTGCGGAATTCGTATCTCCAGAAGAGGTAAAGGATGTGGCAGTGCCCGCACTGAGACATCGAGTGATCCTGCGGCCCGAAGCGCTAATTGACGGTCTGACGCCTGATGATTTCTTGGAGACGATACTCCGCAGGGTGCCCGTACCGAGATGAACCGAGCCCGGAGGCAACGTCCATGCCGGCGGCACCGCACCATTTGAAAAATTCCTCGAGGAAAGGGAGTAACCGCATCAGGCCTCTGCCTTTTTTCCTGTCGACCAGGTTCTTTGTGCTGTTCGCCGGAGCGAGCGCATTGCTCCTGCCCGCGTACCGATTCCTGCCCGAGACCATTGCGCTGCCGCTGGCATTGGATGGGCTTTTGCTCTTGGCCGTCGCCGTGGATTACCTCATGGACCCGTCACCGAGTCGGATCGTGATGGAAAGGCCTCTTTTGTACCCGCTGGCTGCGGGACACCCCAACGAGATCGTGATCGAAGTATTCAACAGATCCAGGCAGACCGTAAATGCCATCGTTAAGGATGACGTGCCTGACCGATGCCTCGCCGATCCCTTCCCGATCAACTCGGTTGTTCCCACCGGACCCGGCACGCGGCTGTCCTATCGTCTTATTCCCCCCAAACGTGGTACCGGAGAATTCGGCGACATTCACTTTTGGATTCAAGGGCGACTGGGCCTTGTGTGGAAGCGCGGCACTTCAGAAGCTACCGGAATTGTTAAGTTTTATCCTGGGCTCGCCCTGATGCGGGATCGTTATTTTACCGTACGCAAGCCTGATTCGGGCGGCATTCTCCGACTATTGCGGCGACCCGGTGTGGGCACGGAGTTTGATTCGCTCAAGGAATACAGTGTTGGGGACGACTCGCGACTAATCCACTGGAGTACCACCGCGCGAAAAGGTAAACTGATCGTGCGGCGCAACCGTATGGAACGCAGTCAGACCGTGTTCATCGTGTTGGACGCGGGACGAATGATGACTGCCCGCATTCGTGAGAAGACCAAGCTGGACTATAGCGTGGAAGCCGCGCTTTTGATTGCGTACGCAGGGCTTGAACTGGGTGACCGGGTTGGAGTCATGGCTGTAGGACAGGATGTGGTACGCTTTCAGCCGCCGTCAAACGCTGCCGGGCAGTTCAGCCGTATCATGGAGGCAACATACGACCTTGAGCCCAGGCTGGAGCAGCCGCGCTTTCACTTGGCCCTCCAGGTCATCTCCGCCCGACTAAAACGGCGGGCGCTCGTCGTCGTCTTCACCGACCTCATAGACGAGCGTGCCTCTGAAGGCCTGTTGCGCTACACCGCGGCGCTCCGGCAGCGACATCTGCCTCTGGTAGCGGCCCTGTCGGACACCGACCTCGCGCAGGTCGCCGACACAGCTCCCGAGACAACGCACGACTTGTATCGCCAAGGCGTGGCGGCAGGGATTCTCGCTCGCCGCGAGCGTTTGGTCGCAGGGCTGGCGGAACGGGGCGCGCTGGTGCTGGACACCCCCCCGGAGAACATCTCGATCGAGGTGCTCCAACGGTACCTTGACATCAAAAGCCGAAATATTTTGTGAAAGGGACTTGACCAATGGACGAAGAAAAGATCCGGGAACTCATCATGAAGAAACAAACGAATAGCCGCATCTCATGCAAAGCAGCATTTGAAGTGGCTGATGAGGCCGGGGTGTCGCGAATGGCGGTCGGGCGGCTGTTGAATGAGATGAAAATCAAGATTCACTCTTGTCAGCTCGGGTGCTTTAAGTAGAAGTGGTGGCAGGGGGCCGGCGCCTTTGCCGGCCCTCGTGATGTCATTTGATTGCCAACAAAACGGCATAACGACAGGGCATCGCAAAAGCCACGCGACCTCACATTCGCTCCATCTCGGCACGTTCGCTGAAAAGCGGAATCAAGACGTCCTGTTTGGTCTTGTGGACACGCAGTACCACGCTGCGATTGGTGATTTGGGTTACCGTGGCCATGTTAGGCCCGTCGCCGATTTGCATTCCGGGTTGCACGTAGTATCCGCGGCCGTCAGGGTCTTCCACCATTCCTTTGATCTGCCCTTCGCTCATCTGGATGATCCCTACAAGTTTCAGCTGCGAGTAGTCGAACCGGGCCAAAGGAGTGGACGGCAGATAATCGGTCCGCACCTGGACCTCTGAAGGAGGTCTAAACGGGTCGCGATCCGCCCGGAATTCGGTCTTGGGAGGCTCTGCAGCCGGTCCCGTAGGAGGAGCGGTCGGGGACGGCTGACCTGGGGCTCGCCGTTTCCCCTCCAGGGCGAGTATTTGCCCCTCTTCCGTCGTTGGCGAAGTCGGCGCCTGCGTCACCGCAGCGGGCGCTTTCGGAGCTGACGGCGGTTGCGTCTGTGCCTGCGGGACGACCTCCGGAGGCGTTGGCGCTGCCGGTGGTTGCGCTTGAGTCTTGGGAGCAGCCTCCGGCAGTTTGACAGCCGTAGGCGACTGTTGTTCCGTCTGGGCCTTGGCTTTTTCCTCTTGAGCGGCCGGTTCCGGTCTGGGCGGCATCCGTACCTTACCCGGGACTGCTGTCTGCGGCTCCGTACTCTGGGCTAACAATATCGGGGGCTGCTTGCCGAGAATTGCATCCACGGTCGTGTGAAGTTCCGAGCACCCGGCCGCCAAAGCCAGAAACCCCAGCACTACACAGGCAACACCGATCTTCTCGGCGATATGTGCTCGCATCTGCAGGCTCATAGGGAAACCTCGGCAGTCTTTTCGCATATTCGCCTCCGTTCGTTACTTGCGAAAGCCGCCCGCCCGACGCGGAGGTGGAGCCTTGGCTGGAGGCGGTTTAGCCAGACTCTTAACCTCTTCGGGCGAAAGGCGCCGGAACGTCACCCCACTGATCTCCGCGTTGAGAGGGACGATCTCCAGGTTCTTGGCCACCGCGCCTTCCCGTCCACCGAGGTCGCCCTTCGCGAGGCTGATCTTTGGCACATTGACAATGCGGGGAAGGTCCTGGAGACGCGCCAGAAACGCTCCTTGCTTTTGATAGTCCCCCTTCACGGTGAGGGTGATGGGAATGGTGGCATACTGAAGCTCCGTGTTGATCTGCTCCTGACCGGGAACAAATCGCGAGGCGGTGAGCCGCGATTCACTCAGCAGGTCCGTGATCTTTTTGAGAAGACCCTCAATTTCCTGCTTCTCCGGAAGCGAGGCAACCATGGTCTGGAGTTGAGCACGGAGGCCCTCGATCTTCTTTTCCAGCTCCGGTCCTTGCGCAAGAATCTTTTGCTGGTTAAGGATCTGGATGTTGAACTGTTCTATTTCTTTTTCGATCCTAGAGATTTCGACAAACATGTCCGAAACGAAGAAGAAATAAAACGCCGCAATGAGCAATGCGCAAATTCCGCCAACCGCTGCGAAGCGCTGCCAACCGGCCAGCTTAAAGAAAAGTTCCTGCGGTGTCATTGTGCTGCCCTCGTCAATTAAGGGTCCCTGTTATACCGAACTGGATCTCGCCGGGCCCGCCGCCGGTACGCACTGTTTGAACAAGCTTCACACTGGAAAAGAACGGCTGATTGGGCTTCTGACCTGCCGACGCTCCTTGACGTTTGAGCACTGCGTCCTTTTTGATTTTTTGCAGGTTTTCCACGAACTTGACAACCACAGTGTTGTCCAGGCCCTGTCCTTGAAGGCTGAAACTATTCCCCGACTTCTCGATCCTCGTCAGCCAAACCTCATCGGGGACTGCAGAAGCGATCGCAGACATGAACGCCGCTGGGGTGTCCCGCGATTGCGTCAGTTGCTTGATCGTGTCCCGCTGCCGCTCCAGTGTTGTAATCTCTGCTTTGAGTTTGTTGATGCGCTCGTTCTGTTTCTGCAATTCCGCAAGCTTTCTCTGCTCAGCGGCTTTCTGGGCCTGCAAGTCACTGATCCTGGACGACAGCCACCACCAAGTGCCCGCCATGGCCAGCACCGCCACCACAACAATCGTGGCTGCAGCGATCGCGAACTGTTTCAGCTCGCGTTTACGGAGAATTTCCCGAACAGGGAGAAGGTTAATCCTTACCATTCTACACCTGCTTATCTTTCTCGTCTCGGAGAGCCAGGCCGACCGCCACCGCCATCATCGGCCCGATCTCGTTGAGATAGCTCAGGTCAAACACCTTCTCGTTAATCCTCAGACTCCTGAACGGATCCACAATCTCCACAGGAATGTTCAGCTCCGTCTCCATCGACGAAACGAGCCCATACGTGGAAGCGCCCCCGCCCGAGAGAAAGATCTTCTGAATAGGATCGTACGAAACGTTGGTGGAGAAGAAATCAAAAATCTTCTGCACCTCGGAAATGAAATAATCCGCGGACCGCTGAAAAATCTTGCCAAGGTTTCTCGGGCTCACCCCGTCAAGTTGAGCACCCCGCTTGATGTTTTCCGCCCTCTCGAAGTCAACGTCGAAAAACCGCATGATCTCATGTGTGATCGAGTCGCTCCCCAGCGGCAAGTCTCTCGTGTATTGCGATGCACCGGACTTGAGAATGTTGACGTTGATGGTTGCCGCACCAATGTTCACCAACGCGACCACTTCTTCCTGCACGTTGGGGTAACAAAATTCATACATGACCTCCAGCGCGAAGGGGTCGACATCCACCACGACCGGAGTGAGGCCCAACTGGCCGAGGAGACCGAGGTACTCGGCCATGTAATCCTTTTTCGCGGCCACAAGGACCACGTCCATGGTCCCCTCACGCTCGGGGCGGTCGCCCATAATAAAGAAGTCCAGGTTCACGTCCTTGATGTCAAAAGGGATGTACGGCTCTGCTTCCATCTGAATTTGCTTTTCCAGCTGCACATCGCTCATCGAGGACATCGTCACCTGTTTGATGATGACGGCCTTGCCAGCCAGCGCTGTAGCAACACTCTTTGTACGGCTCTTGGAGTTCTTGTGCAAGTTGCCGACGGCTCGGGCGACCGCGTCCGGCACCTTGATGGTTTTATCCACCACGGCGCCCTCGGGGAGGAGCGCGATGCCGGCGTACTCAAGCTCAAAACCCTTCTTGGAACGATCGATCTCGACCATTTTCACTGAGCTTGAGCCAATATCGAGTCCGATGATTTTGGGAACTGCCATGGGTCGTCCTTCCCGGAGGGACAGCTCGAACGCCTGGAGGCGTCCGTACTAGAATACGTGAGAGTCACAGAATTGTCAATGAAAAAGCCGGTATTATCGTTTGTTGTTCCCCTTAACTAAACTGAGACCTGATGAATGCTGCTCGACGACCTGATTTCCCCTATCAAAAATATAGACGATCTCCTCCGGCCTCGCCATGCCAAGCTTGCACTTGGCCGCCTTCTCCACTGCGCGAGGATCGTCACGCAAAGACCGCAACCGGCGCTCCAATGCACGAACATCGGTGGTAAGCTCTTTATGCTCCCTCTCCAAAAATGCTCTCTTCTCCTGGAGCGTCCGCTTATGCACAAGCCCTTTCTCAACTATGAGAAACGAGGTGGATGCCACAATGGCAAGCAGCACTATGATCTCAAGATATTTGACCGCCTGGCCGAACAGAGGTTTCATTTGGTCTGATGCGTCGTTGAAGCAGTGAAATAGCTGGATGCCCGGAGCCATCTATTTGACTTGACATTTTGAAGCATCCGGGAACTGATAACGCGCGGCAATCGCGTTACCTATTTTTCGTGGGATTTTATCAGACCATGTCTATATTATCAAGTAATTTCTTATGTTTTTCTGATTATATACTGATATAATGAAGTATATGATCCGTTACTTGTTCCGCGGTCCTGCTCGCCGCATCCAAGGCACCCAACTCACTCAGTGCCCACCCCAAGTGCCATACCCCCCCCGCAAGCCGCCGCCAGTCCCCGCCGGAGCTGCTCTGCAAAAACGCTCGGGCCGATCCATCGAACTCCACCTGTCCCTCTATCAAGAAGACCACCCGGTCTGCGGCGCAGATCGCGTCCAGGTCGTTTGTGCACTCCAACACCGTCAAATGTCGGACGTGGCGCAGGGACTCGACGAGGGCTCGGATCGATCTCTTGGCCCTCCTGTCGAGCATGGCCAAGGCATCATCGAGGACGAGAATGCGGCAGCCCGCGGCCAACATACCGGCAAGCGCCGCCTTTTGCTGTTCGCCGCCGGAAAGGGTGTGCGTGAGGCGCTTCTCCATCCCGATCAGCCCTGTCCATTGGAGGGCTTCAGCCAGTCGAACCTCCATCTCCGCGGAAGGAACGCCGAGCGTCTCCAGACCGAAGACCACGTCCTCCTCTACCGAGACCCCAACGAGGGACTCGTACGGGTCGCCGCTCACGTACCCGACTTCGGTGAGATGGTCGCACCCCAAGAGCACGTTTCCCACCTGAGGCACAAGAAGACCTTTGATTATCTTGGCAAGCGTTGACTTGCCCGCTCCGTCGGGACCGGCAACCACGGCGAAAGATTGCGGAGGAACCTCAAGGCAAAGGCGGTCGAAGATAAGCTTGTCGGAGCCGGGGTAGGAAAACGAAATGCCGTCGAGGAGTATCATGCCGATCGGCGATCATACCAAGGTGGAGTCAAAGTCGTGAGAGGCCGAAGCCACCGGGAAGCGCTTGCTGGTCAGCATGTTCCCACAGAAATCGTTTATCCGTGTGTCTGAAGGTTTACGCTGCGAATACAGGATCGTAGGGGGGCCGGCCGGTCGCCCCCTAGACCTAATGGGATTTCCCCCGCGAATGAGATTTGCCAAACCTACTTGCCCGATCTCAGGCTTTCGCGAATGCGGTCCGTGAGCTTCTTCTTGCCCGGCTTTCCGGCTGCCGCTTTTTGGGGTTGCTTCTCCACAAGTTCCACCAAAGACATCGCGGCGCTGTCGCCCGTTCGGATGCCTTTCTTGATCACGCGGACGTACCCGCCTTCCCGGCCGGCAAAGCGAGGCGCAATCTCATCAAAGAGGCGCTTGGCGACGTCTTTCGAGCGGATCACCTCGAGCACCTGCCGCCGGGCATGGAGATCCCCGCGTTTGCCGAGGGTGATCATCTTGTCGGCGAGGCTGCGCAGGGCCTTGGCTCGCGCGTCGGTGGTGACGATTGTCTCGTGTTCGAGCAGGGACGTGACCATATTTCTGAGCACGGCCTCCCGGTGGGAAGTGCGCATGCCGAGTTTTTGTCGTGCTTTCCTGTGGCGCATGAGAGAAGCTCCAATTACTCGCCGATGAAGTTTTCCCGCTGCTGGTGCATTGCGTCCAGCTCTTCCCTTGAGGGGAAGTTGGGGATCGACAGACCAAGGCCGAGGCCCATGTCGGCGAGGATCTCTTTGATTTCATTCAGGGATTTCCGGCCGAAGTTCTTGGTTTTCAGCATGTCCCCTTCGGTGCGCTGTACCAGCTCGCCGATGTACTTGATGTCCGCGTTCTTGAGGCAATTGGCGGACCGAACGCTAAGTTCCAACTCGCTGACGCTTCTGTAGAGGTTCTCGTTTATCTCGGGCTCGCGTTTGGGCCCTTCCTCCTCTACACCCTTCTCGTCTTCCTCGAAGTTAAGAAAGACCAGGAACTGTTCTCGCAGAATTTTGGCAGCCTGGGCGAGGGCGTCTTCGGGTAGTACAGCTCCGGTCGTCCAGATCTCCATAGTGAGTCGGTCATAGTCCGTACGGCGCCCCACGCGAGCATTGGTAATCTTATACGCCACTTTTTGGATCGGCGAGAAGATCGCGTCCAGCGCGAGCGTCCCGATAGGATCGTCTTCCTTCTTGTTCATTTCCGCTGGGACGTAGCCCTTGCCCCACTCGACCTTCATCACCATCGAAAGTCGGCCCTCTTTCGAGAGCGTCGCAAGAGGCTGATCGGGATTGATGATCTCGACCGTTTCATCGGTGATGATGTCCCCTGCGCGGACTTCGCCTTCGCCCTGAGCTTCGAGGCGCAGTTCCTTGCCTTCCCTCGTGTGCATCCGAAACCGTACTTTCTTGAGATTCAGTACGAGGTCGGTCACATCTTCCTTGACGCCGGGGATGGTCGAGAACTCATGGAGCACCCCGTCGATCTTCACCGACGTAATCGCGGCTCCCTGCAACGAGGAGAGGAGCACGCGGCGCAGCGCGTTTCCCAGTGTAATGCCGTAGCCGCGCTCCAAGGGTTCGCACACGAATTTTCCATAAAACGGTGTATGGGTGGATTCCTCCACCTCCATGCGCCGCGGGCGGATAAGCTCCGTCCAGTTTCGTCTCATAAGGGCTTGCGCCGTGTCGCTCATGGCTCCCCTCGTCTGAAGTATCCGGCTGCTGATCCGAGCTATTTCGAGTAGAACTCGACGATGAGCTGCTCGCGGATGTTAGGTGGCAGTTCTTCTCGTGTCGGCAGCGCCTTGACCGTTCCCTTGAATGCAGCCGGATCAACTTGAACCCATTCCGGGACCCCGCGACGGGACACGGTTTTAAGCGCGTCGTCTATGGCTTCAAGGGTTCGACTGGATTCTTTCACTTCGACAACCATGCCCGGCTTGGTCAGGAATGACGGCACATTCACCTTGCGGCCGTTCACGAGGAAATGGCCGTGGCTGACAAGGTGCCTGGCCTCGTTCCTCGATCGGGCAAATCCCATGCGAAACACGATATTGTCTAGACGCGACTCGAGGATACGGAGCAGGTTGTCGCCCGTGACACCTTTCTTTTGCTCCGCCAAGTGCGCATAGTTGCGGAATTGCTTCTCGAGAAGCCCGTAGATGTGTTTGACCTTCTGCTTCTCCCGGAGTTGCATACCGTAGTCGGTCTTCTTCTGCCTGCCCTGGCCGTGCTGGCCGGGGGGGTAGTTCCGTCGCTCCACCGAACACTTATCCGTGTAGCAACGGTCGCCCTTGAGAAAGAGCTTTTCCTGTTCCCTGCGGCAGAACCTGCAAACTGATTCTGTGTAGCGAGCCAAGCCTCTGTCCTCTTCTCTTCCGAATGCCTATGCGGCCGCGAATCGTATCAGACCCGTCTCCTCTTAGGCGGTCGGCAGCCGTTGTGGGGAATCGGGGTGACGTCCTTGATTCTGGTGATGCGAAATCCCGCAGCCTGGAGCGCGCGAAGGGCGGTCTCCCGGCCCGCGCCCGGTCCCTTGACCAGTACCTCGACGCTGCGCACGCCCTGCTCCTGGGCTTTGCGGGCCGCGTCTTCAGCCGCTAGTTGGGCCGCAAACGGCGTGGACTTGCGCGAGCCTTTGAATCCCTGCGTGCCGGCCGACGACCACGACAGCGCATTGCCGTCCGAATCGGTGATCGTCACAATGGTGTTGTTAAACGTAGACTGTATATGAGCAATCCCGTGAGGGATGTTCTTCTTTTCCTTTTTTTT
>JAIWNO010000280.1 GCA_020216785.1 Desulfomonile sp. | reverse complement strand
CTATCCGGAAGTGGTTGGAGGAAATCAAAGATCTCATCGAGGTCCATTTCCTTCCCAAGTATGCGCCGAAACTCAACGCTGCGGAGTACATCTGGAAGGAGACCCGGAAATGGGCAACCCACAACCGGTTCTTCGGCGCTCTGAACGATCTCAAAGACAGCCTATTCCGAAGATTCAACCGTTTCCAGGGAAATCCGGGGGCTCTCAAAACCCTGATCCCTTACTTTGCTTAGGCGCTGAAAACAATGCCGGTTACTATAGCAAACCCCATCAGCCTGCGTCTGAATGTTTCCGGGAAGAGTTTGGTTTCGGGGTTCAAGAACGCCAAGTGGCTCAATAGACCGTCCATTGTCCTGCCTTTCTTAAACGCTTCCAGAATTCAGGGTGCAGTTCTCTCCATTTTGACATGTTTCGCTGACGCAGAGTAGGGCGGGGCTTGCTGCTGGATGTGCCGAAGGCATTCAAATGATTGTCCTAAGCTTCGTCACGACTTTGTCTACTTCGGCTTGCGGATTAAGCCACCAATTGGGTGACCAAATTCGATGGATCTTCCATCCATATCTTTCCAAAATGTCCTGACGCCAAACATCCCTAAAGCGGGCAGTCTTGCTGTAATGGTAGGTCTTGCCGTCACATTCGATTCCAAGCAAATAACCGGGTGAATCGAGTCTGCGAATGGCCAAGTCAATCCGAAATCCTTTGCAACCGACCTGCGACTCTATAATGAGCTGTCTAAAATCTTCTTCCTGCTGAAACCTTCTCTCGATGTGATCTCGGACCTGCATCTCGAATTCTGACTCCGGCTCGCCGTTTCCTTCAGATGCAGCCTCAAATTCTTGAAGTCTCCGTGCCCGATCAAGTATGGCTACAGCTTCATTCACATTTCCGTCCGATACCGCCTGAGCGTACCGAATGTAAAGCTGCAAATAGTCTCGACCAGAGTATTGCTCTCCTGGATTCAGGGAATCATGAAATGCCCTCGGTGAAATGTCATTGAGCGGCAATGAGGTGACTGGCCGAAATGTTTGGCACGCCCGACAGGATTCGAACCTGTGACCTACGGATTAGAAGTCCGTTGCTCTATCCGGCTGAGCTACGGGCGCTCATGCCGATTGCCCGGGAGCACACACCTAAGCCATAATTTGCCGCCACAACACGTGGATGCCGCTCTCCCGAACACGGTACTCATACACAGCGATGCGACTTCTGTCAACCGGAACAACTGACCGGCTCACACGCGCGAAACGACGGGATTTTGCGCTATTCTTCCTCCAAATGAAGAGGCCGGCCGCGGCTTAGCCGGTAAGTGGGATACACGCACGAAGCGAGGCACGCGAGTGTGGTAAGAACAGCTGTCTTTAAAAACACCCACGGGTCGAGCGATACGTCGATGGACCACCCGAACGAACGATAGTTTATCGCGTGAACAATGACGTACGTGAGGATCGTACCGCACGCGCACGAGATCAGGAACGCGGCCGCGCCCATTATCAGACCTTGGTACACGTTGATCTTCGCCATCTCCCGGCGAGTCACCCCCAGATAGCCAAGCACCGTCATTTCCCGGGATCGCTCTATGAGAATGGCTGTCAACGCTGTGGCCACGCCGAGAAGCGCAACGAGGAGCGACACTCCTTTGAGCGTAGCGGTCGGTGCAAAGGTCTTGTCGAAGATCACAAAGATGTCCTCCTTCATTTTCGTGTTCGACACTACCGTGCGGTCCAAACCGGGAAAAGCATGAACAATCGAGCGGTGTATATCTGCCGTGGACGCGCCCGGTTTGAGAAACAGCGCGACCGACTGCACCGACCGATCGTTCCAAATGCGCTCATACACGGCACGATCAATGTGCAGCGCTCCTTGATCAGTGGAGTAATCGCGGGTCAAGGCCACTACCGGAAAAGCCCGATCACCCTCGGGCGTTTTCAGGGTCGCTTTGTCCCCCACATCTATGCCGAGCCGAAATCGGAGCGACTCCGACACGAAGATGCCTCCCGCGACGAGGTTGTCCCAGGCATCTCTTCCTCCCGCCAGGAAATGGAACGTGGAATGATGCTTCAGGACTTTGCCGTCAACGACCCGCATCTTCACAGGCTTTCCCTTGAGCAGCGCCTCGTGGGTCGAATAGCGCTCCACCGCTTCCACATCAGGATGCCGGTAAACCATCTCTATCAGCTCATTCGGCAGCGGGTGGGCCCATCTGGTGGTCGAGGGCGAAATATAGAGGTCGCCGAGCAATGCCCCATCGAGCCAGCGTCTCACCGATTCTCTGAAGCTGTGGATCATGCCGTCCACGCCGATGGTCATGGAAAGTGCAACTGCGAGCGCGGCCACAGCAATGCTCGTCCTGCTCAAAGAGGCCCGGATAGTCCGGGCGGCAAGAAACCCTTCCAAGGAGCCCATCCACCTCTTCAACCATGCGCCGAGATAGTGGGAAAACGGTGACAGAGCCGAAGGAGTTGCCAGGGCAAACGCAGCGGTCACCCCAAATGCGGATGCGAAACCCCAAAAGACGGAGTATCGGGAGGCCCACCACGCCGCGAGCGACCCAAGAAAGCAAGCCGCAGCAGAGAGAAGCAAAATCCATTTCAATCCATGGGCCCTGTCTTCGATGGTCCGGCGCTTCATACCCAGTACCGGCGGAGTCACCGCCACCTCGAGAGCCGGCAGGGCAGTGCCCACAAGGGTTGCCGCAAGCCCCACCGTTAATCCCCTCAGCGCAATCGATGCCGTGAGATGCAACTCCTGGACCCTCAAGTGGAAATAGAGTTCGCTAATGGAGGACGAGACCCGCTCGATGCTTAACCATCCCACGAGCCACCCGAAACTGATGCCTAATATGCTCCCCACAATGCCTAGTGCCAGGGATTCGGCAAGAAACGCGCCTACCAACTCGCGACGATCCGAGCCAAGCGTGATCAACAGCGACATGTCCTCACGACGGGACAGCACCGAGAACATCGAGAAATTGTAGATGAGGAATACTCCCACGAACAGTGCGAGCAGACTCATCGCGGTCAGGTTCAACTGAAACGAGTAAAGCATCGCTTGCAATGTTGCCTTCCGCTCTCCTCGATCGGTGAGTCCTAATCCCAGTGGCAGGGTCCGAGCGAGTTCCTCGACGTTTCCGCGCACAATCAGGTCGATCCGGTCAAGCTCACCGTACCGGCCGAACAGTTCCTGCGCCGCAGCGATGTCCAGCACTGCAAGGTGGTCGCCGAGTCCGTCGCCGGCGGGGATCGTTCCGTGAATTCTTACCTTCTTTTCCACTCCCGCAGCTGATACGGTGAGCGTATCACCCACCCGTAATCCGTGCTGTTTCATGACATCCGCTGACAGGAGCATCCTCGGGGGGCGTTCGGTGAGAAAGGGAACAAAGTCGCCGGAGTCTTCTCTCACAGTGCTGAAGCCGCGAAATTCCCCATCGAGAAGTGGGTCAATGCCCACGAAACGGATGGGCTCATCTCCGGTCTCCACAGCCGTAGCCATCACCTCGATGACCGGCGCGGCGGCTTCAACTTGCGGGTGAGTCCAGATTGCCGGGAAATGCTTCTCGTCGATACGGCCGAAGCCCGACACGACCGAATGAGTGGCGCGACCGGAGAGGAAATCCACCGACGCGGAGAGAGACGAAAACGCGGACGAGTTGATCAACTCAACCGCCACCACAATGCCGACCCCCAGGGCAATGCCGAGAATGCATAATATGGACAGGAGCTTATGGCTCCGGTAATAGCGGAGATTGAGGCCGAGCAGAACCGGCAGCCGTCTCAGCCAAGGCAACGGAGTCACTCCTCGGGACGCAGTCAGGGCACGATCTCGCGCGATCCGCTACGCGGCTGCTCAATGAGCGAACCGCCTTGGAGGCGGAAGATGCGGTCGGCAAGCCAAAGGGATTCCAGGCTGTGAGTCGCCATGATGAGCGTCGCATCCCGGTCGCGGCACACCTCGTCGATAATCCGGAGTACCTGGTTGCTTGTCTCCAGGTCGAGGTTGCCGGTCGGCTCATCAGCGAGTATCAGGCTGGGCGACTTCACGAGGGCCCTGGCAATGGCTACCCGCTGTTGCTCTCCGCCGGAAAGCTGCTCGGGAAACTTGTCCCACTGTCCATCAAGGCCGACGGCTTCGAGCATGGCCCTCGCACGATTTTCGTCATGGATGCCCAGCAGATCCAGCGGGAGCATAATGTTTTCGCCAACAGTAAGCGTGGGAAAGAGGTTGAAGGACTGGAAGACAAAGCCGACCTCGCTCCTCCGGTACTCGGCCAGTTCAGGCGACGATAACTCTCCAAGATCGCGGCCGTTGAAATAGATCATGCCGGATGACGGCGTATCGACTCCGCCGACGAGATTGAGGAACGTTGTCTTCCCCGAACCGCTCTTGCCGAGAAGACCGATGCGCTCTCCCCGCTTGATATCGACACTCACGTCGCGAACCGGAAGGATCTCGCCCGCCGACCCCGTTACATAGCGCTTTTTGACGTTCACCAGACGAAGCAGAGGTATCATGTATCCGGCACGGTTCTGAATCGATTCCGATCACAGTCGCGATCGAAACGGCTGGGGCCCCCAGCCCGGCTACTTCTTGGATTTCGCGGGAGCGCTGTCCTTATAAATGGCGGCGAGTCTCTTTTTCCAGTATTCGCTCCGCTTCTTGCGGTAGGCCATATAGTCATCGGGCCGCGGGAGGGTATTATCATTGATTACAAGCCATAACTTGGTCACGGTCACCTGTTCCAGGACCCAACCCAGCCTCATGCAAATAAGCTCACCCTCGGACAATTCTCCCATGTCGCGGTCCAAGCCCTTCGGGTCTGGATCGCATTTGCGATACACCGCGTTGCGAAACTCAACGCTCGGCATCAATTCGACAGGGTGCTTGCGCTTTTCATCCGCAAGCTCTCTGGCGGCCAGCACCACGCGGTAGAAGTCCCATTTGATGAGCGGTATCCCATAGGAGACAATCTTGTCGGCCGTCGGCTTCAGGTCCAGGATCTTCTTCTTTTCTTCCGAAGAAAACGCGATGACGTAAGGAAAATTGTCGATGTTGCGCTGTGCGTCCCGCAACTTATGCACTTGCTCTTCCAGAAAGAAGAGGCTCTTGAGCACGCCGCGCTCATTTTGTTTGAGAAAGAAGACGAGCGAGGGATAGCTCTTCAGAAGCGGGCGGGTGACGTCTTTGTCCACTTCCGCCAGTTCATACTTGAGAAATTCACTGATGATCGCCTGATTGTTCGGCTCCCGGATAGCGCGATCCACCTCAGCGTCCGGCGGGCGCTTGGCCCACGCGGCAAGCGGCAGCACAAGGAGCATTCCGCACAGCAAGGCGGTCGCGGGCAGGCAATTCCAGAGGCGCTCCAATAACATTGGATACTCCTTAGCCGAGCTCAGCAGGCCCTCTTGGGATCTTTTGTCCCCGAGGAGCCAAACCTCACGCACAAGCATGGGGTGGTGATCAGGCGCAAAATCAGCGCTCAATTCCAACCCTGCGACAGATCACTTCCCCGGTCCTTATCGGCCTTCGACCGCACCCTGAAGCCAGCCCGTGAATGCTGCAACCCCCTCGCCTGTCTTCGCGGAGAGAGGAAAGATGCGGATCTTCGGGTTCATGGCTGTAACAGTGGACCGAAGCTGCTCCATGTCGAAGTCCGTATGCGGAAGCAGGTCGATCTTGTTCAAAACCAGAGCATCCGACTCCGTGAACATGAGCGGGTACTTCAATGGCTTGTCGTGACCTTCCGGAATGGAGAGGATCATCACTTTCAGGTTCTCGCCGAGCTTGAACTCGGCCGGACACACCAGATTGCCGACGTTTTCGATAATGACCAGCCGCTTGTCGTCTATTCCCAGACTCCGGCACGCGCTGAGGATCATATTCGCGTCCAGGTGGCAGGCGCCATCCGTGTTTATCTGCACAACGTCTACATTTGCCGCCTCGACTTTGCGGGCATCCACGTCCGATGCGATGTCGCCTTCAATGACACCGATCTTGAGCTTGTCCGCAAAATGCTCGATTATCTTCAGGATCACGGAAGTTTTGCCCGCGCCCGGTGAAGACATGATGTTGATGACGAAGACATTGGCACGATCGAATTGCGTCCGGAGATTCTCGGCGATCAGATCATTCGCGCCAAGGATATCCTCCCGGACATTGAGCGTTTTCACGACCATTATCGATTCCTCCTGGCGGGGCGCCCCCGTTGTCTCTTGCGTTCGGCCGCCCGGATCGCGGCGACCGTATCCTGAAATCGGATGTAGCGCACGTACGCGCACCCCTCCGGCAGCCAGTGGAGTGTGCGTACCAACTCCTCAGTAAGGCTGATGCAATCCGGCTCGATCTCGTGGCGATTCTCGTAGATCTTGCAAAGGCCGGTCCTGGTGTCGAGATGCTGACACGGCTCGTCGGTATAGCGAATCTCGCCGCAGCCGAGGTCCACTTTTTCGTAACAGCATTTACCGCACTTATCGCAGATGGCTTCCCATTCTTCACGGGTCATGATTCCGGATCCTAACCGGGGCGAATACCGGTGGAGAACATAGGTTCTGCAACCGCCGGCCCGCACACTTGGTCGGCAATTCCGGCCTTATTACAAGCTGCATTTTCGCATCACAGCCCACAGCCATCCGAGATTAACCCCTTTTCCGCGGTCATGTCAACCGCGGCCTCGGTCGGGGACTTGAGCAGATATCAAATATGCGACAGACGCGAAAAAGGAAATAGAGCGGCCTGCCCCCATGAGGAGCAGGCCGATAGTGATTCGTCAAGGAGTGCGCGACCCGATGGGATCACTCTACGGGAGGAGGCCCGTGTCTCGGAAGGAAAACCTCCCGTGACGCTGGGGCGGGTTAATGAAAGTCTTGTCATTGCTGGTCCGCATAATACCACGGACCGCGTCTATAGTAACACCCAACTCCACCACACGGTCGCAACGCTTTGCGACCAATTCCATCCGATCGATGCTTTTCCATTCTGAAAGACCGACCGAAACCGAAAATTTGCCGCCCCGGCGTTATCTTGCGCTGTGGGCGGAGAGCTTCGCCGCGGTTGCTCAGCAGATCCGGGCGAAAATGGAAAGATTCACGCAGAGTGCGCCTCCTTGACAAGGATCTCTTGTAGTTTAGCATTGTTATTATATTTAAGTCAATTACTATCTTGTATTCTAGAAGTAACATCTTACAGAACGGCGCAAAATATTCAACGGGATGCTATCCGCGTCCAAGAGTGCGCTCATACCGTCGATTTGCCGCGCGTGCCGTTGAATTTTCCCGGCCTGTGGTGTAATATCTACTTGGCTGGGAAATTGCGGCCCTGAGCGGGTTCCGTGAACTATTGTGCCCGCCGGCAGCCCAGCACCAGTCCTCGGGAGAGAGAATCGGGTGCGGGGGCGGGTCTTCCATTCCTGCACCCGCGAAAATTCATGATTCAGCCGAAAGTCAGACAAATGCTGAAAGAGCACATCAACGACATAATGATACGATGGAGCCCCAAGGAAAGGCGTGGCAGCGGGTATGATCCGGTCGTATTCTTAGAGACCCCCGAGCAGGCCCGAAAGCTCTTGCGACATCTCGATGAGCAGCTCGGAAGAGCCCGTCGGGAACGTAACCGGGAATTGGTATCCGAGATCGAAGAGATACTCGCCCGAGTCGAAGGGCTGGCACGGAGGTTTTTCCAGTGGGAGCGCAGCATGGCCCGCTCTCAGGAAGCCCACGATCTGCGCGAAATTGCAAAGCTGCCGCTTAGATTCTGACCTGCCGTGAGGGTCAATTCTCGATTTCTCCCCGGTTCGTTGAATTCCGGGGTCTCGATCCACAGGCGGGTCATATGTGCTGTAGCAGCCGGGGCCGGATGGGGAGCGTCCAAAGCTCGTTCGAGGAATCCGGATCAGATGAGGAGGCCCAAAGCATGAATCCGGAAAGCATGACACGAGAAGAGCTGATCCAACGTGTCAAAGAAATGAATGAATTCTTTGATAACGTGGTGGTTTTTTGGGGAGACAAACGTCGATTGCTCGACACGTTTCGCGAGGTGGCTGATAACGCAGACGGTGAGTATACTCCGGAAGAAGCCGCCAATGCCCGTATTATCCTCGACACTCCGGGGGCTTTTGAGAGTTTCATCGAGCTGACTCGGGATTCCTTCGAGCGCGGAGGCATCAGTTACGTCCTTTCCGAGAAGATTTCCGCGCTCATGGAAGAGGTCGCGTCGCGGTATCGCGGAAACTGATAGCCTTAAGAGTCGAAGGAAAACGACATTTGACTGGAAATTGCTCGTGATATGCTTTAAAATATTACTTCAATGCACGATTTACTTGACAGAGTCCGGAGCTTCCCGGACCGAAAGGAGAGGTTGGTCGTGAAGGCGTTGATGTGGGGTTTCCGTATCCTTGTCATTCTCGCGCTGACTGCGCCGGTACTCATAGAAGGAGGACCCTCCTGGGCGCGGGATTCCGACCCTGATTGCGGCGGCACAGTGGAACGGTGGGAACGGATAATCCACGATCTAAAAGTCAAGGTGGACGAGTTCCGTAACATCCAGCGCATGCCGCTTGAGCGCATGGTGGATCGGCCCATCGTGGACGCAGGGGCAAACAAGTCCATCGCCCGACAGGTCGCGGAAGCGATGCAGGTCAAAGAGGATCTCCTCAATCAAAAGCGCAAAGAATGCCGCACCCTTCTCGACGCTGAAAATGATCTCTTCTCTCGCGTTGAGCGATGCGCCGACGCGGAGGGAGGGGCTAAGAAATCTGAAGTGAAACGCCTGGTCAAACAGCGCTCGACAGTTGTCCAAGGGGCAATCACAACCATAGCCGAAGTGCGGGAAGTGGAAGGAAAGGACTCCTACACTCAATACGTGGACACCTGGAGAGGACAGCCGAGTGGGTTTCGGGGCCGTCCAGGGGCGAATTACTGGCAGGCATATCCCGGATATGGGTATTGATCGCAAGCGCCACGCACACTTCATTGAACTTGACAGCCCCTTTGTGAGGATCTATTATGGAAGATCGGTTCGACCTGGGCCCATAGCTCAGTTGGTAGAGCTACCGGCTCATAACCGGTTGGTCCCTGGTTCGAGTCCAGGTGGGCCCACCATGTTCGAGGAACGAATGCGACCATCCCGCTGTCATGGCCGTCGGGCGGATCGTCCGAATCGGGGAGCTCAACAATGGGTTCCCCGTTTTGTTTGCAGCGGCGCGCGTGCGGGTGAGGGTCACGGTGGTACAAGCTGGAGACGCTACCCTTGGATGCAGTGCCGCTGTCCCGAGTAGTTGAGATAGCCGACTCACTCTTTCCCTTCGACACTGCGGAAAGCTGGGACAACTGCGGAATTCAAGTGGGCGACCCCAATCGCCCGGTCCGGGCGGCGGCATTCAGCCTTGATGCAACCCCTCGGACAATTGACAGCGCAGCACGTCATGCCTGCGACCTGCTTATAGCCCACCACCCCCTGATCTTGGAGCCACTCCGTAGCATTACCTCGGACCGTTTCGTTGGACGGACGATCCTGCACGCGGCGAGGCTCGGTGTCGATATCCTCAGTCTGCACACCAATCTTGACGCAGCGCCCGGAGGTTTGAACGACGATCTGGTCTCGAGGCTTGGGCTTGAGCAGGTTGCCGTTCCTCTGCCGGCGAGATGTGCGCGGGTCGGTGATCTCCCCGCGGCAATGACCGTGTCGGCATTTGCCCGCAAGGCGGCGGAAGACCTTGGCCTCGAACAGGTTCGCATCATAGCGGACCAGGACCGCCACGTGAGCCGCATCTTTTGCGCGTGCGGGAGCGGCATGAGCTATCTTCGCGATGCGCTGAGCCACGGCGCGCATCTGATACTCACCGGCGACGTTCGCTATCACGCGGCCCGCGAAGCCCTTGAATTGGGAATCCCCGTGGTGGATGGGGGCCACTACGGCCTCGAACGGCACGCGCCGGGGCTTCTCGAGGGAAGTTTTCGTGCGGCGTTCCAAGCCCTCGGGCTCGACATCGGCTGTGTGCGCTGTGATGTCGAGTACGAGCCATTCAAAGCCTTATTGTAACCTCTCAGGAGGATATTCCGTTGAAAGACCAGCTCCAATACCTCACAAGACTTCAGGAAATAGACGAGCAGATTGACTCCCACGAGCGAGACCTCGCCCGGCTGCCGCAAGAAGTCCAGGAGATTGCGCGCAACCTCGTCACGCTCCGTAGGGAGATCTCCGAACACAAGGAGAGATTGGCGGAAATCGAGAAAGACCTTCGCGCGAAAGAGCGCGACCTGGAAACCGAACAGGATAAGATCAAGCGCTCGGAACGCCGTCTTTTGGGTATAAAGAACCAAAAAGAATACAACGCGTTATCCCGTCAGGTTAAACTCGGCAAGAAAGTGGCCGGCGAGATCGAAGACGCGGTTCTCGCGTTCATGACCGAAATGGAGAGCATTCGTAAGACCCTGGAAAAGAAAGAGAAGGACTACGCTGCGTACGAACAGGGTCTGCACGAGAAGAAAGCCGAGGAGGAAAAGGTCACCAAAGCCGCTCAAGCAGCGTTGGAGGCCCTGGGAGCGGAGAGGGCCGCGGTAGCCGAGTTTGTGGACCGGGATTACATCAAGAAGTACCAAACTGTCAGGAAGGTGCTGGGCAAAGCCCTTGCCGAAATTAATAACGGGTCGTGCTCCGAGTGTAACATGGCGGTACCTCCGCAACTTAACATCCGAATATTAAAACAAGAGGAGATCATCTCCTGCCCGAATTGTCAACGGATTCTGTATGTTAAGCCGGAGAACATCCCCGCGTTCAACAAGATCGATCAGTAGATTAGACGGGTAAAAAAACTTCGTCCGCAACACATCGGAGAAGGAAGAGCCATTTTCAGTAAGCTCGTCAAGGATGTGACATGTACGGGAAAGATCTGCTCTTTGGAATCACTTCTCAAGATGCGGCAGCAATTGCCCAAGTCGAGCACGCGGATCCGCATCGAGTTCTCGGGGCCCACCCGGCCCGGATCCGCGATCAGGACGGCGTTGTCATCCGTGCGTTTCACCCGGACGCGGTAAGGGCCGAGGCGTTGGTGGGCAATCGCGTGGTGCCGATGGAAATGCCCTCCGCGGTAGGTTTGTTCTGCTGCTTCCTGCCCTCCGAGTCGCTGCCGATCGATTATCGCATTCGGTTCATTTTCTGGGATCGATCCACCTGGGAGACGGACCAGCCGTATCGCTTCATGCCGACGCTCGGCGAGCAGGACCTTCACTTTGTCGGAGAAGGCACTCATTATCGCTTATACGACAAACTTGGGGCCCATCCACGGGTCGTGGACGGCGTTTCCGGCACATCTTTTTCCGTGTGGGCCCCGAATGCAATTCGAGTGAGTGTCATCGGCGATTTCAATCAGTGGGACGGCCGGTTGTTTCCCATGAGGTCGATGGGAGCGTCGGGCATTTGGGAGCTGTTTGTCCCCGGACTTGGCGAAGGTGAGTTCTACAAATTTGAGATCAAAACCCGCTCAAAAGAACTGCGCATCAAGACCGACCCGATGGCGTTCGCGATGGAATTGCGGCCGGGCACCGCGTCGATCGTGTGGGACATCGACCAGTACCGGTGGGGCGACAACGAATGGATGGAAGAGCGGCGTACACGCGACCCGTTTGCAAGCCCCATGAACATCTACGAGGTCCATTTGGGCTCGTGGCTGCGCATCCGTGAAGAAGGCAACCGCTGGGCGACATACCGGGAGATCGCGCCGAGACTCGCGGAACATTGCGAGCGGTACGGATTTACCCATGTGGAGTTCATGCCGGTCATGGAACACCCCTTCGATGCATCGTGGGGTTACCAGGTGACCGGCTACTATGCCGTGACGAGCCGGTTCGGAACGCCGGATGATTTCAAATATCTCGTGGACACCCTCCATCAGCGGGGGATC
>JAIWNO010000279.1 GCA_020216785.1 Desulfomonile sp. | reverse complement strand
GGCGTGATCCTCGATTGGGTGCCCGCGCACTTCCCCAAGGATGATTTCGCGCTTCGGCTATTCGATGGGACCGCGCTGTACGAGCATGAAGACCCGCGCAAAGGTGAGCATCTGGATTGGGGAACGCTCATCTTCAATTACGGCCGGAACGAGGTTCGGAACTACCTCGTGAGCAACGCGTTGTTCTGGCTGGACAAATACCATGCGGACGGGCTGAGAGTGGACGCGGTGGCGTCAATGCTCTATCTGGACTACAGCCGCCCTGATGACGCATGGGTCCCGAACATGTACGGGGGCAATGAAAACCTCGAGGCCATCGAATTCATTAAAGAGCTTAATACGGTGGTTTACGGGCGATTTCCGGGGTGTGTGACCATCGCGGAGGAATCCACCGCGTGGGGCGGCGTAACGACGCCGGTCTATCTGGGCGGCCTCGGCTTCGGCTTCAAGTGGGACATGGGTTGGATGCACGATACGCTGAAGTACTTTTCAAAAGAGCCCATCCACCGCAGTTTCCACCATAATGACCTGACTTTCTCGATGATGTACGCGTACAGCGAGAACTTTATCCTTCCCCTCTCACACGACGAGGTCGTGTATGGCAAAGGATCGCTTCTGCGGAAGATGCCCGGCGACGACTTGCAGAAATTCGCCAACCTGAGGTTGTTGCTGGGTTATATGTACACGCATCCGGGAAAGAAGCTGTTAATGGCGGGGTCCGAGCTGGGGACTTGGAATGAGTGGCATCACGAAGCTGCCTTGGAGCTGGAACTCTTGCAGTATCCCGTCCACGAAGGAATTTCGCGGTTCCTCATGGATCTCGGCGCGCTCTATCGCTCGGACAGCACCCTGTGGCAATGGGACCACTCTCCCAGGGGCTTTCATTGGATCGACTGCAATGATTACCTGAGCAGTGTGCTGTGCTACATCCGGCGGGGTCCTGACAATTTCCTCGTTTGCGTGCTCAACTTCACACCGGTTATACGTGAGCACTATCTGGTAGGCGTCCCGGAGCCGGGCGATTACGTGGAGCTGATCAATAGCGATTCTTCATACTATGGCGGGAACGACATCGGAAACGGCGGTCTCGTGTCCACCGCCCCGGTTGCCCGCCACGGATTTCCGCAGTCGCTGGACCTGATCCTGCCGCCGCTCGGGTGCCTGATCTTTCGGAAACGTTGATTATCGCATCGGTAGGCCCTGCTCAGGCCCAACCCCTGGGAATGGCGGCGCATAGGGTGTTTGCGGGAAAGGTCGTGCAGGAGAAGGAAATCCCGGCGGCGGTGGCAGCGGCGGAGCGTTCTCTTTGATAGCCTTGCCGATTTGACCGAGTTGCTGAGTCAGAACCTCGAGCAGGTCTTTGCTTTCCCGGGTCAACTCCTTGAGCTTCCGAACCTGATCTTCACCGCCCTCCAGCAGGCCTGATGAGCTTTCAGCAAGGCCGCGGGCAAACGGCTTCACCACGCGTTCGGAGATGTCCTTGCCGGCTTCGTACATTTTTTGGGGAACTTCAGCACGATTGGGGTCGCTGAGGATGGCGTCGATCTGACCTTTGAGCGCGCCCTTGGATAGATAGTAGAGTTTGCGCGTCATCAGTTCGGCATCATCTTCCAGCTTTTTGTCAGGAATCTGTTTGATGGCCTCGGCGATCTTCTCGCCGGCCTTTGCGGCCGTCCCTGCCGCGAATGACTGCGCGACCTCGGAGGCCTTTTCCGCGGCCCTTCCACCGAAGAGGTCCGAAACGGCCCTGATCGCCCCATAGGTCGCGAAGCAAATCACGACCAGCCCACCGATCAGTATCAAAAGCTTTTTCATAGTCACACCGAAGGCCCTCCGGACTCTTCCTTCAGGAGGGCCTGTCAGTCATGACGCCGCGTAAATCACTGGCTTGTCCGGCCCCACCTGTAGGCTTTGTCCGAATTGGGTCGCTGCGAGTCTTCCTCTACGCTCGGGCTCCGCGGAACGCTCCGGCTTGCGTCGAGCTTTCGTGCAGTGGAATCGATGCTCCCACGGCTCTCTGCACGCGCGGGAAAGTTGTAACCGCTCCGTGCGGCCTGCGGAGTCAACCCAGGGGTTCCGCCGTACACGGCCGCGCTGCCCCTGTATTTCGGTGGAACCTTGGAAATTCCGGGCGGAGGGCACGGCGGAGGCGGCGGGCACTCCATACGTACATTGATCACTCTGCATGAGGGTGGCAAGAAAGAGTGCTGGGTGCAATTGGATACAGCCGCTTCCGTGGCGTGTTGCGGCGTAGGACCGTATCCGAGGAAGATAGCTCCCCGGAAATTCTTCGCGGTGGCCACGAACATGGGCGATGCCCAGGCAGCGGCCGCGGCGCAGATAAGCGCGAGCAGGAGAACAACGACTACAAAGGTCTTTTTCCTCATCACATACCTCCGATATGTAATTATATACTGATTTCTTACGATAGTCCAGTCATTTAAGAGAACTTTTCAAAAGACGGCGTCATCATCCGGCCTAACTCGGCTTGAGAGACGGCTGTCCCGTGGCTTCCAGAACGCTGTTCCAGAGCTTCCCGTCCAATGGAACCCGCTTGCGGCCCGTCGCGACAAGCCTGATCGGGATGCACACAAACTCGTCGTTCCACGCTCCCACGACCATCCCGGTTTTGCCCGACATGCCCTCATGCACCGCATTCTGTCCGAGAAATCCGCAAAACACCGAGTCGTCGGAATTGGCAGGCACCGATCGGATCATATAGCTCGGATCGATGTACTTGAGATTAAGTTCGATTCCTTTCTCAGCGAAATATCTGGTTATCGTATCTCGGAGCCACAGGCCGATGTCACCGAGTCTCGGGTTGCCGGACTCGTCGGTCCCTTCGCCCGCGCAGTATCGCTGACCTGCGCCTTCTGCCACAACGATGACAGCGTGCTTGCGCCGGCCAAGACGGTCTTCGAGCCACTGGAGAAGCCCGTGCGGCCCTTCCACGTCGAAGTCGCTCTCCGGTATAAGCACGAGGTTCGCGTCGCGTTGCGCGAGTGCGGCAGTCGCGGCAATGAATCCCGAATTGCGGCCCATGAGCTTCACCAAGCCCACGCCGTTCGGATAGGCCAACGCCTCCACGTGCGCGGACGCGATCGCGCGGGTGGCCATTTCTACAGCGGTGTTGAATCCGAAGGAGCGTGACAGCAAGTTGATATCGTTGTCGATTGTCTTTGGGATGCCGATGACGGCTATTTTTGAGCCGCGCTGCCGGATCGCGTCGCATATCCTCGCCGCGGCCCTGAATGTGCCGTCGCCGCCCATCATGAAGAATATCCCCACGTTCATCCGTTCCAGCGCGTCCACCATTTCGTCGATATCCTGGGGACCGCGAGACGAAGAGAGGATCGTCCCGCCCATTTCATTAATGCCTCCGACCGAATCGGGCGTCAGCTCTACCACGGGATGGCCATATGCAGGGACGAGCCCTTGGAAACCGTACCGAATGCCCAGGATGTTCCTCACGCCGTAATTGTGGTAGAGCGTCAGCACCACGGAACGAATCACGTTGTTCAACCCAGGACAGAGGCCGCCGCAGGTCACCAGAGCGGCCTTGAGCTTGCTCGGATCGAAATAGATCATGCTGCGAGGGCCCGCCTTGAGAAAGGCCGCGGGGTTCCGACCTTCGATCAGGTCTGCCTTGACTCGGCCGGCAGACACATCGACCAGTACCCGCTCATCGGGGGCAACAAACGTCACTCCTTTCATGGGAGTGGCAATTCGGGCATCTCCGAGCAACTCCACGCTCGTGTCCATATGAGCGATTCCTCCTGTCTGTCCTTATAGCAGTCGCCAAAAATAATTTCCGATTGATTTCTCCAGGGTGTCGGGAGGCCCCGTTCACTTCGAGCGACCCAAGGCCGTCGAATCTTCGTTCACGGGACCTCCCGACACCCGCCAAAAAAACCTGCTATTCGGTCAGAACTTTTGGCAACTCCTATAGTATGCGGCCCTCACATCCGACCCTTGACTTGGCTACTCAAGACCATATCCCGGCCAACATCGGAGATCAAGCGGGCGAGATAAACCTCGCCTACAATAGCCCATGCCCCGAGCACGAACGGGGATCGAGGTGTAGAGGAGACTTAAAGCACTGTCTCAAAACCCACAGAAAGGGTGCAAGCGTAGCAGGATTGCCCTCTCACTCTACCCTCTCCCTGAGGGAGAGAACCGGAAATCACCTCCACACAACTCGCATGCCCAGCTCTCGCGAGGAGATCACCCACCCCCGCGATTGCAAGGGTCAGTGGGCAATACCCACCGCTACGGACGCGGCCGACGGTTGACCTGTTCGGGGGAGTCTGATACAAAAATCAAGACAACGCAAACACACCCAAAGTTCCGGCGCAGAGACCCATGTACCGATTCTGCCGGAACTTTGTTTTCCGAGTGGAAGTCAGGAAGAGGCGGGGCACACTTGCTCCGTCCCGAATACAGCCAGAGGACATTATTGTGGAAAAAAGGCCCATTTCCCCGGAAGGACACAGGAAACTTCAACAGGAGCTCGATCAGCTCGTGAGAGTGGAACGACCGAAAATCCTCAAAGAAATCGAAATCGCTCTCGGCCATGGAGACCTCTCGGAGAATGCGGAATACACCTACGCCAAAGAGAAGCACTCGCTGCTGGAAACACGCATCCGCGATCTCCAAGCGCGTTTGGCCGCGTGCGAGGTGATCAATTTGGAAAGCCGGCCCAAGCCCGATCGGATTGTCTTTGGCTGCTCGGTCACCATTGAGGACCTCGAAACCAGCGAACAGAAAGTTTATACCCTCCTTGGCCAGGATGAGGCGGATATCGGCAAAGGCATCATTTCGGTCAGCTCGCCTCTCGGACGGGCCCTCATCGGTAAACAAACAGCGGATGTGGTCGAAGTGAAGACTCCCGAGGGTCTCAGGGAGTTCGAAGTCATTGATTTCTGCTGACGCTTGCGACGAGGCTGCGCCAACGGCCCGGCGTCCGGTCCGATGAATACGCAAATACGAAACAATTCCAACGTTGATGCGTGCCGGCGCACGCTTATCCTTTGCGATTTCGACGGCACGGTTTCCACCGCAGACACGGTGAACCGGGTTATTCGCTCGCACGTCATCTCACCCGAGTGGCGATTTCCTGTAAAGCAGTACCTTCGCGGCGATATTGGCTCAAAGGGCGTGTACGAGGCGGTGGCACCGCTTATGCGCATGAACCGCGAGGAGTATCGATCGTTCGCTTTGCGCCACGCGTCGCTGGACCCGGACTTCCCGCGGTTCCTTGGGTGGGCGCGTGAGCGCGGCATCGATGTGAAGATTCTCTCAGATGGGTTCGACCTTACAATCCACACCCTATTTGATCACCACGGGATCAAAGGGGTCGAAGTCTTCGCGAATCGCCTCGTTATTCACAACGACGGGAGCGTGGAGATCCTCTCGCCGCACGCGGACCCGAGCTGCGGCATGTGCGGTACATGCAAGCTCAAGGTATTACAGAGTTTCCGTCCAGAATACGATCGGATTATCCTCGTGGGGGACGGCGAATCCGATCGCCACGCGGCCAGACACGCCGACATGGTGCTCGCGCTGAGGGACTTATTCATTTTTTGCTGCAGCGAGGGAATACCTGCCATGCGGATCGAGGGCTTCGGAGAGGTCCCGGAACTGCTGTCCCGTCGCATCCAAGCCGTCACATTCGATATGGACGGCACGCTGCTGGATTCGCTCGTCACGATCGCCGACGCGTTCAACCACATGTTCGCTCGGCTCGGTTACCCTACCATGACCGTGGACGAGGTGGCACGCAAGACCTGTATCTCGTTGGTGGACTTCGTACATTCCTATCTCAAGCCGGAAGAGGCGGAGATTGGGATCAAAATCTTCCGGGAATATTACGACACGATCTTTCTCGACAAGACGACCTTGATGCCCGGCGCGAAAGAGACGCTGGATGCTATCGACGGCACGGTGGTTGCCGGCATTGTTACAAACAAACGAGGCCAGTACGCGCGCCTGCTCGCGGAGCACTTCGGCTTCGCTGACCGCATGGCTCGCATCATCGGCGCGCAGGACGGCTTCCACGCCAAGCCCTCAGGCGAAATGTTCGACGAGTTCGCCCGGTTTACGGGAGTGGACAAGAGCGCCATGATCTACGTGGGCGATTCGCCCATTGACGTGGAGGCCGCGCGCAACGGAGGTATCGACGCATTCGTCGTGGCAAATTCCGTATTCTCCGCTCAGGAGCTTGCCCTTTGTAAGCCGCGACGTGTTCTGGCTCGCATTACCGACCTTCCGGCCGCGCTGGAATCGCTGGTACCCGAATAGTGAATCGTTTCGTAACCGTCCAGCCATTCGGCCCCTGGAAGGGACAGGAGTAAACACTACAGCTTGCAGCGTGGGTCTGTCCCCTCTATCTTTCCGAAGGCAATTCAATATCAGGGTTTCATCCAACTTGTGTTCAAGATGGTACAATGAAAGGTAGGGGCGTACCCGCGTGTGCGCCCGAATCGGGGCAGATGTACGAGACAGCCTCTTCAATGACTTGGTGAGCAAGATTGTCCTGACGCAACTTCTCATAAACACACCGGTTATCAAAAATGAATGATCCCCTATTTTTCTTGGAACCTATTCAAGAGCCCGGTGTCACATTCAATGACCTACCTATCTACCCTACCTATTGGAGAATGGCTGCTGAGAGGCCCTTCGGGACCCAACACCGATCGGGCCTTTCGTTTGTACAGTGTCGGACCACCTAGTTCTCAAGTATTTCCAGGACGATGGACTCTGCTGTTTTGCCGCTTGAGGGAGGGCTCAGAAGTGTGCGGATTCGCTCAAATCCGCGCGCCATTGCGGCTGTGAGAGGGTCTTCCGTGCGGAATCGCACCAGCCATTCGGCCAAGTAGTCCGCTGTGGCACGGTCCTGCAGGATTTCCGGAACGAAAAGCGGGCGGCCGCACTCTTGGCAAGGAATAGTGAAGCCCGCATCCGACATCACTTCGATGGGGCCGTTGCGGCCTTCCTCCTCGATCGCGATGACATTGGCGATCGCGAGGTGAATGTCCTTGCTCATGACGAGCGGCTTGAGGACTTTCAGCCCAAACCACCACGTGAACGCGTCCACCTTGTAGACCACCGCGTGCGGCATTCCTGCCAGCAGGGCTTCCAGCGTTGCCGTACCAGAGGTTACCAAGCCGCAATCCGCGGCGGCCATCACCTTGAAAGAACCACTCTCGAATATCCCAACATCGACGCTGCCTTCCGCGACGATGCGCGTTACCAGGCCCCGAAGATGTGCGCCGGCAAGAGGCAGAATGAATTGGGTCCCCGGATGAAAGCGGTTGAAAATCCGCGCTGCCTCACACATCACCGGCAGCATCCGCCGGATTTCAGCGGGTCGGCTGCCCGGCACGAGCGCCACGGTCGGACGGCCCGGATCAATGCCCAATTCACGGCGGACCGTCACGCGATCGGGCGCGCTGGGATATTCCCGCACCATGGTGTGCCCGACGAAGTCCGCGGAAACACCCGCGTCTCGGTAAAGGCGCTCCTCGAAGGGGAAGATCGTCATCATCCGGTCCACTCTGCGGGCGATCTTGTGGATCCTTCCGCGGCGCCATGCCCATATCTGCGGGCTGATGTAGTAGCAGACCGGCACTCCCGCGTCCTTGGCGATCTTGCAAAGGCGGATATTTACATCAGGGAAATCTACCGGAATGAAAAGCTGGTGTCGGCCCGAGCGCAGCTCCCGTTTCATGGTCAGGTATGCTTCGATGATATTGCGAACCTTCCCAAAGCCTTCGCTCAGGGCAATGGTGTTGATTTCCTTGTAGTGATGAAGAAGGTCCATCCCCGCGGCGCGGAGTCTGTCGCCTCCTATTCCGGAAACGACGATTTGCGGCCGGCGGCCCCGAAGATTGGCCACGAGCGCGGCTGCGTGATAGTCGCCTGAGGCTTCGCCGGCAAGGACGAGGATGGAGGGGGTGGCCATAGTCGCAATGCGCCTCATTGGAGATGATCGGTGCGAGTTGCCTGGTTCCCCAGGTAACGGCAGCCGCCGGGAGCGCGGCGTGAGTGGCGGCATTTATTGTATTGCGCCAAATTTTTTAGTTTATCAAGATTCTTTCCGACTTGACAAGAAAAAAACATGTGATATGCACTCCTCCCCAATAACGGCCGTACAAAACCGCTCCGTCCGCACAACAGACTCGTAAAGCAGCGCGCGCTGCCGGAGCCGACTTCGCGGTATTGCTGAGGCCGAGAGGAGACCGCCATGAAGCTGGGCCTATGCGACAAATGCGGAAAACCCGTCGAGGCAGTGTACGAGACCTGTGAGAATGCTGTGTACCTCGCCAAACAATGTCCCGAATGCGGTCCTACACAAACCCTCGTCAGTAAAGACGCGCGTAAGTGGCATTGGAAGCGCAGTATTTGCGGGTACGAGGAGCCGTCGGCAAGCAAGTGCTCTCTCGACTGCGCTCATTGCGACCACAAGGCAGTCACTAAGCCGACCACTGTCGCGGTGGACGTAACCAACCGATGCAACCAGCGTTGCCCGATCTGCCTCGCATACGTGGACGCGATGGGGTACTCCTTCCAGCCGCCCATAGAGTATTTTGACAAGATTTTCCAACAGTTCCGAACCCAGGAACCAAGGCCCAATATCTGCTTCTTTGGCGGCGAGCCGACCGTTCATGAGGATTTCATAGATATTGTGCGGCTGGCCCGCTCGTACGGTTTTCAGGTGCAGCTCTTTACCAACGGTCTCAAGCTTGCCGATCCTGAGTATTGCAAGGAGCTGTGCGCTTTAGGCATTCAGGTAAACTTCGGTCTGGACGGCACGCTGCCGACGATCTACCGCACGCTGCGCGGGGACAACTCGCTGGCGGTGAAGCGCCGCGCGTTCGACAACGTGGTGAAATGCGGGGTAAATAAACTTACGGTTGTCTCGACCCTTGCCGTCGGAGTAAACGACGACAACATGGCCGAGCTAATGGAATTGATCCACGATTACCGGCATCATGTCTCGGTGTGGGCTTTCGTACCGCTCACACCGTGCTGGGGATCGGATAGCGTAGATCTGGAGCCTACCACAACCGAATGCGTCGAGCATGTCTTCGAGAGTATGATGCCCCGACTGGAGTTCGTTTCCACCGGTATGATGAGATTCCAGGTTTTGTCTCGCTTTTTCGGACGACAGACGCTCGGAGGCTCACATCCGAATTGCGAAAGCGCCACCTTACTTGTCTCCGACGGAGTTCGGTATCAGCCGATTTCCCGTTATTTGACCATAAGTCTTTCGGAATTGCTCGTCAGACTGCGCTCGCTTGACCGGGAGTTGATGCGCACCGATGCCGCGCTGCCTCCACACGGATTGAAGAGAAGCCTGTTCGGCGCATGGACCTTCATTCGCCTGCTCGTCCTGCTTGGCGGGGCAATAGATTTCCGGGAGTTCTTCGGCCGGAAGCGCCTTGTTAACGCGGTCGCCGCGGTGGCCGACCTCATTCGGGGTCGCAAGATCGACCGCATTCTGAGCGAGCGCACTGCGTTCAAGCACATACTGACTCTGCTGACAATCCCCTATGAAGACAAAGGCGGCCTTGAAGACGCGCGACTGAAGGATTGTCCGGCGGTCTTCGCTTATGAAGATGTGGAGACCGGCCGCATCAGAACGACCGCATTTTGCTCTTGGCAAACGGTAAAGGACCAAGTGTGCCGGACCATCCAGACCCACTACGACATTAAGCACGCTCTTGCGGCAACAGACGGTCGGATCTCCGAAGTCGCCGAACAATCACCTAGGCGGACGGCCGCGTCGAGCGAATAGCAGAAGCTGGAAGCCGATGCCAATCCGGATTCCAACAACTATTCTTGAAAAAGCCGGCCAGGCCCAGCCAATTGATTTGTTTGGTTATAGCAGTTGCCAAAAGTTCTGGCCGAATAGCAGGTCTTTGGGTGGGTGGCGGGAGGTCCCGTGAACGAAGATTCGACGGCCTTGCGTCGCTCGAAGTGAACGGGACCTCCCGAC
>JAIWNO010000278.1 GCA_020216785.1 Desulfomonile sp. | reverse complement strand
GACAGGAAACGAGCGGAGGAAGCCCTCCGTCAATCGGAGGAAAAATATCGGACCATTATTGAGAACATTGAGGACCTCTATTACGAGGTGGATCTCGACGGCACCTTCACCTTCGTCAACGACGCTATCGCGCGGACGCTTGGCTATGCCAAAGAAGAATTAATCGGGAAGAATTATCTTTCACGCTCGAAGCCCGGGGAAGCCTCACGCACGTTTGCAGTGTTTAATAAGGTTTTTCGGACAGGCGAATCCGTCAGGGCGCACGAGATAACAGTCGAAGCCAAGGACGGTTCCCAGCGGCACATGGAAGTGTCTGTTTCGGTTATCCGGGACACCGCGGGAAAAGTCACAGGCTTTCGCGGCATCTGCCGCGACGTGACCGACAGAAAGCGAGCCGCCGAGGAGTTACTCAAGTTTGCGAAGCTTGAGTCCATCGGCGTGCTTGCAGGCGGAATAGCCCATGACTTTAACAACATTCTCACGGCCATTCTGGGGAACATCTCACTCGCCAGGCTGTATGTGAAACCTGACGACAAAGCTTATCAGCGTTTGAAAGAAGCCGAGCGCGCGGGCGTGCGAGCCCGGGACTTGATCCAGCAATTGTTAACGTTTTCCAAGGGCGGCTCTCCCATCAAGCGGATCGCGTCTATTCCAAACCTTGTGCGGGAAAGTTGCGAATTCGCGTTGAGAGGGTCCAATGTCAGGTGCGAATTCGAGATTGCAGACGACATTTGGGCCGCGGAGGTTGACGAGGTGCAAATCGGTCAGGTGCTGGGCAATATTATAATCAACGCGGACCAGGCCATGTCGCAGGGTGGGTCCATTGATGTGAGGGCGCGCAACGTGGAAGTAACGGCACAATCGGGACAGCCGCTACCTCCAGGGAAGTACATCCAGATCTCGATCACCGACCACGGTGTTGGTATCCCGGCCGAAGTCCTCCCCAACATTTTCGACCCTTACTTTACTACCAAGTCGGAAGGCAGCGGGTTAGGGCTTGCGACCGCGTACTCCATCATGAAAGGCCATGGCGGACGCATAATCGTGGAATCTGAGGAGGGCAAGGGGTCTACTTTCCATATCTATTTGCCGGCCTCCGTCAAGACGTTGAAACCTCGGCGGGATTCAGAATCCCGGGCGATGAGCGGTTCCGGGCGCATTTTGGTAATGGACGACGAGCAGCCGATTCGCGACCTTGCCGAAGAAATTCTGGAAATGCTCGGGTACGACGTGGTCACTGCTTCGGACGGCTCGCAGGCCGTCGAGCTCTACCGGCTGGAAAAGGATTCGGATCGCCCATTCGACGCGATCATACTTGACCTCACGGTACCGGGGGGAATGGGCGGCCGCGAAGCAATCGAACAACTCCGCAGGATGGACCCTGACATCAAGGCAATCGTGTCCAGCGGGTACTCCAGTGACCCGATCATGGCCGACTATCAGCGCTACGGCTTCAGCGGCGTCATTCCCAAACCCTACGGCGCACAGCAGCTCAGTGAGGTTCTCAACTCGGTGATCTCACCAAAAAACTCCTGATACCACGGACCAGTCATGCTCTCGAAACCTGCAGGACGGCACGTACACTACGGTTGGATGGTCATCTTCACCGGGCTATTGGTCACTATCGGCGCGCACGGCTTCGGACGGATGTCATACACGCTGATTCTTCCTGCGATGCGGGATGGACTGCACTTCACTTACGCAGAGCTTGGATTGCTCGCCACGGGAAACTTCGTGGGATACCTCACCATGGCGGTCATCGGCGGGTTGCTCGCCGCGAGATTCGGAACGCGTCTGGTGATATCCTTGGCATTGGTGCTTATGGGAATTACTCTGATATTGACGGGGCTGGCCGAAACCTTCACCCATGCGCTTGTGATGCGGCTGCTCACCGGACTGGGGAACGGCGCGGCGTACGTTCCGGCAATGGCGCTCGGGTCGGTATGGTTTGCCACGCGCCTGCGGGGATTTGCCACAGGGATCGTTTCCGCAGGTATCGGGGGCGGCACGATGATTGCCGGGCTGCTCGTACCAGTGATTTTGCAGGCCTACGGGGTCGAGGGGTGGCGCTTCGCGTGGTTTTTTCTCGGCGGCGGTGTGCTCGCAATCGCGGGCATCGCTGCCCTCTTGCTCCGCAACAGTCCCGAAGAGCTGGGACTCCGCCAAGTGGGCGCGGATGCGGAAGCAGCGGGACCGATCCCTAAGGGATCCGGAGCTGCACCGCTCGATTGGGGCTCAGTCTACAAGATGCCCCGCGTGTGGTACCTTGGACTTGTGTACTTCATGTACGGTTTTTCATACATCATCTACATGACCTTTTTCGCCGCATACCTCGAAAAAGAGGTGGGCCTGAGCAAGACCGAGGCCGGGGCCATGTGGGCCCTTGTGGGCGGGCTGAGCATCTTCTGTGGCGTCATATGGGGTGGCGCGAGCGACAGACTCGGACGTGCCGCCGGCGCAGCGCTCGCTTACCTGACCCTTGCCGTTGCGTACAGTCTGATGGCCCTTTTGCAGGTACGATTCGGATTCTACTTGTCCGCAGTGGTATTCGGGCTTACCGCGTGGAGCATTCCCACCATTATGGCCGCAACTGCCGGAGACTATGTCGGCCCGAGGCTGGCGCCGGCGGGTCTCGGTTTTGTCACGCTCTTTTTCGGTGTAGGCCAGGCTTTCGGCCCCTGGGTCGGAGGCTGGCTCAGGGACGCGGTTGGGTCGTTCACATGGCCCTTTTTGCTCGCGTGCGGGGTCTCGGTCGCCGGCGCAGTGCTCTCGATGGGTCTTAAGAAGGCGAAATGAACACATATTCAGCATGCGAATGACGAAATCGTCCGCCGAGCGTCGGGAGCCTACCCGATTCGAGCCGGCAATCCGGCAAAAATGCAATTTCTGCCCGCAAATCTTTTCAATTGGGAAATCATGCTTATACCAATGTTCAGCGAGGGAACTTATTTGGCAGACGGCCGGCGGTATAGTTCCGACGCATGGTAGTCTCATGGCACGCGAGCCTGTTAACGGCGAAGGAAACATGCCGACGGTCTTTTCTGGTGGAGTGCGTAATGGTAAAGATAACGCGCGAGGTTACAGCCATGGAAGAGAAAGAATCAGCACGGATAGCGGTGTCAGGAGAGTCTTTCGGAGCAGGCGAAATCGGAGGCCTCTCCTCAAGCGAGCGAACGAACCTGGATTGTTACGAGCAGTGCATGAATGATGCGTACGATCTCAACAACGAGGCATTTTGCGCATCGGTATGCGGCTTCGAAGTGTAATTGCTCCAGCCGGCACGAGAGGTTGAGCTACTAAAGGGCCGGGACAACATCCCGGCCTTGTTTATAAGCTGGAAGGGCTGTTCGTCCGATTTGTCCGATTCGGGATTTGTTGACTTCGCCGGTCCCGCCTATTAAATTGATGCATCTGCGGTTTCTTTTCTTCTGGACCTGTTGGTGCTGTTCGCCGGTTCCCGTGCATCATAGCCCTTTTCGTATGCATTTCAGTTTCCCGGAGGCAAATTCGCATCGAGAAATCTTTTCAGTAACTTCGCAAGTCCCTCCCTATCGCCGAAGTCTGTTACTCTACCGAGTATCCCCAGCCCTTCCGTCTTCTCGTGGACTATTTCCTCATCTTGATCTGTTATGAGAATGGTCGAGGTGGTCCACGAAATCCTGAGTAATGCAGAGAGGAAATCCACGCCGCGCATCCCGCCCACATTGTCTTCAACGATTACGAGGGCCGGAGGCGTCCGGCGACACCGATTGAGAGCTTCCCGTGGGTCAGTGAAAATACCCGGTTTTAGGCCGAGGTTCGAGAGCTTTTCTGCAAATGTACAACCGGCGGCTGCATCGTTGACAACTACGAAAGCCAATTGTTCAGCGGAAACCGGCGGCTTGGTCGATCGAGATGTATCGCTCATACATTTCTCCTGAGACGCACGTTCCATTTTGTCACACACGGCCCGAAGAAGCGCGTGCCGCAGCCCTCGCTGACCACACACAAGAGCCCGTTCGGATCGTCAACCACGATGCCTGAGAGCATCGTGACCGGCGTGCCGTCAAAGGCCTCGGGCACGAAAGGAGTGGAAGGTCCGAGGAGGATTACCTCCCGACATCCCTTGGCCGCGTCAAGAAGGCTATCGATGGTATTATTAATGACGGCGGTGGATGTGATGATCGCCAACTCGCAGGCTCGAAGCGCGGCGCAAGCCTCCGAAGCCGATCGCAGGCCGGCCGCCCGAGTTTCAACTTCCTCGAAGATTTCGAGCCTTGCCGCACGCTTCTTAACCGTCGGCACGAGCGGCCCGAAAAAACCTACCATTACTACCCTGTCAGAAGACAATAGCTCCACCGCCGTCAAAATGTCACCCGGGACCCCGTTGACGGGAGCGACGTTGCAGATCGCGTTGCACGCGGCGAGACCTACGCTCGACTCAAGACGGTCCGAGGATTCAAGGAAAGCCAATAATTGATCCACTCGCTTGCCTGCAAGCGGCCTACTTCCCCGAAAAACGGAACACCCGGCGATACGCTCCCCTCTCATGGTGTATGCCACTCCGGTTCGCCCGTCCGAGAGCTTGACAGCGGTGTACCTGAGACCGATCCGAACGTCGAGCGCGACAGCGTCCCCACACCGAACGGCAGCTGCATTTTTCAGTTTCTGTCTTACCGGCATGGATTCAAGACACCTTCTCGAGAGCGCCTCGAGTCCCTCAGACAAGGTGCGCCACGGCTTTTTGTGAAATGACGCACTCAGTCAAGAGTGCGCACTCTGATCGTCAGGAAAGCGCTCTCTTTTGATGCCCGCTATCCAAAGCTCACCGCGTCGCCGTTGCCGATGTACAGGTCACTCTGTGAGCCGTCCTTACCCGAGCCTCGCACAACCGGATAGCCAAGTTCGATCATCTTCTGCACAGCGGGTACACCCGTGCAATGGTTGCAAGCGATCCTGATAAAGCCGTACGAGCCGAGCTTCTCTATCCAGCCGCGGCCTTCATCACTGAGCGGCCCGAACGGCGCAATGTGGAGGCCTCCGTATAGTGCGTGCAGCTTACCCTTTGCGTTCAGGGTATTCACCGCGTAATCGGCGAGCGTAATCACGTTTTGGTGGCAGCACCCGGTGCACAGAATGAGTCCTTTGTCTTTCACGTTAAAGTACAGCGATTGCTCGCCGCGTATCTTGAGAATGATCGGCAAGTCGAACCCGACAGAGGCCACACCGTCCATGAGCTTGGTCATCTTGCCGATCTGCAGCTTCATCAATTCCCCTTGATGCTTGATGGTGTTACGCGCATGGGCCTTCGGAAAATCGGTCCCCTCGATGAACTGGAACGCGGGCGGCTGGAACGTGCTCGGTATGATGATCTTGATGTCCGGCTTATACTGGAGCGTTGCCGCAAGCCCCCAAAAATGATCCAAATGCTCGTGAGTTACGTAGAGAAAATCGATCTCTCCGTTCTTGAGCATTCGATCGACGCCGGTAGCCTTGAAGCGCTTATCCATGTACGCGGCATCCCAGCCTGTGTCGACGAGGAACTTCCGTTTCGATCCATCCAGCGCCTCTACTTCGATGAGTGTGCAGCTGCCCGCGGCGTTGGACGGCGTCCATTCACTCGTCCATTGCTCAGCGTCTTTCGGGCCGCCGGCTTTGTTCAGGTCGGCGAGAAGGACCTTTGTATCCCACCAGCCGACCTCGGAAACGCATGTAACTGTGACCTTCTTGCATTCGCCGATGGTCTTGAGGTCCGGTGCGTCCGCGTTCACATGCGGGGCCAGTACCGCCGAGTCGAGAGCAATCACGGCGCCTCCGACGACGGTGGTCTTCAGGAAATCCCGTCTGCTCACTCTCTCCATCTCGATCCTCCTCACCGGTGTGGTTTAGCCTGCCGGCGCAGGCTTCTCATCGCGTCGAACCGCAGCAGCTCCCCGGAACGCAGCCCTCCCGTGAAGGATTGGGGCCGCAGCACGTGGAGCCGGATTCGCGGCTTGACGGTTGATTGTTTACCGAAACCGCGGGAGCGGACATAAGCCTTTCCAGCTTGTCAGCCCCGCACGATTTGCATACGAGGTCGTCCGAGTTCCTGCCGATGCCGACGAGGTATTCACCAACCTCGCCGCAATTGGAACACCTAAATTCATGAATTGGCATGAGAAGCAGCTCACGAGTTTCCTGAACGCGGCTCGTTAAGTAGACCTTCGAGATGGGACGCGCTCACGAAATTCTCTACCGTAATATGGAGAGAGGTTATCGATTCTATTGATTCCACCTTCTTCTTCACCGAGTTGGCTAAAGCGTACGCCATCGGACACTGGGGAGACGATGGTCGAAACACCAAATCGACCGAGCCGTCCGCCGCGACGCGAATATCCTGGATGAGCTGCATCCGCATTATATCCAGGCCCGTTTCCGGGTCTATTACCTGAGAAAGGGCTTCGCGTACCTGCTGCTCAAGAGTATTTGCGTCCGGCATGGCGTGTCACTCATGAGAGGATGCGCGTTTTCACGCGATCCCATATTTCCCGTACCGCATTGCCCGCGGCAGAAAGGCCGTTTTCAACGACGGCACGCCGCTGGACCATCGCCTTGATCACGCTGTCGTCGTACGGCACTGTTCCGAGAACCTGCGCGCCGTGGTTTCCTGCGGAGGCTTCGATGCGCTCGGTTATCAGGGGGTTAATGTCCCGCTTATTGACCACTACCGATATCGGGATTCGGAAACCGCTCACCAACTTACAAACTCGCTCAAGATCGTGGAGTCCCGACAAGCTCGGCTCAGCAACCACAAGCACATGATCTGCTCCCGTGACCGACGAGATCACCGGACAGCCTACGCCGGGAGCGCCGTCAACCAGGATGAGCGACTTCCCTTCTCTCCGCGCAATGACTTTGGCTTGGTTTCGCACGAGGGCCACAAGCTTGCCGGAATTCTCTTCGCCGGGAAAGAGCGCGGCGTGGACCATGGGCCCGAAACGCGTTTCGGACACGAACCACCTGCCGCAAAGGTTCTCTTCAAGCTCCACGGCTTTCTCGGGACAAACGTGAAAACAAACCCCACAACCCTCACAGGAAACGGGATTGACGACGTACGAATCATCAATCGCATTAAAGCGACACACCTCTCTGCACGCAGCGCACTCAGTACAGATGCCCCTATCGATGATCGCTTTGACTCCGCCGCGGAACTCTTCCGCGCACTTGACTTCAGGATGCACAAGAATGTGCAGGTCAGCCGCGTCCACATCACAGTCCACCAGCACTGCGTCCGCGGCGAGGCAAGCGAACGACGCGGTGAGCGAAGTCTTGCCGGTACCTCCCTTGCCGCTGATGATTACGAGCTCGCGCACGATGCTCGCCTCCATGAAGTTCCGGCTGTAGCAAGCTCGATCTCTGAGAGAATCTTCAGAAATGTTGCCCGGTGCGACGGCTCGGATTCAATGAGAAGATGGCCGGACGAGTAGCCCTCCGCGATCCGCCGGCTGTGAGGGATCTCGGCAAGAATCGGAATGCGGCGCGACTGACAGAAATCCTGCACCGCGCTGTCTCCGATATCCGAGCGGTTCACTACAACGCCGAGCGGGATTCCAAGCCCCAAGATCGCATTCACGGCGATCTGCAGGTCGTGGAGACCGAACGGAGTCGGCTCGGTTACCATGACGACGAAATCTGCACCGGACACGGCGGTAATCACCGGGCACGACGCGCCGGGAGGAGCATCGATAATGGCAATCTTCTCGGATTTTATTTTTGCTTTGACCGCTCGAATAAGAGGCGGCGCCATAGCTTCACCGATCCGCAGGCGGCCGTGGACGAAATCAACCGGGCCGGCTGTTCCGATTTCGACGACACCAAGTTCGCGGAGAGTCTCGGTGATCGCCTTCTCCGGGCAGAAGAGCGCGCAGCCTCCGCAGCCGTGACACAGTTCCGGGAATGTAAGAACGACGTCGCCGATTGGCACGATGGCGCTAAAGCGGCACACCTCGCCGCACCGGCCGCAGACTGTGCATCGTCCTTTGTCTATGACGGGTACCGGTACACCGACTGGAAATGACTTCTCAATTAAAGGCTTCATAAGGATGTGGCAATTCGGCTCTTCTACATCACAATCCAGGAGCTGAGCCCTTGAGCCGAGCACAACAGCCAAGCTCGTGGCGATGCTCGTCTTGCCTGTTCCTCCTTTTCCGCTTGCTACACTGATAATCATCCCGTTGTATTCCCTTGGAAAACGATTGCGATGCGATTCCTACGCGAATCACCCACCCATGTCCTCACTTGCAATTGAAAATGGAAAAGGACCGGCCGCAAGGAAGAGTCGAAGTCCTCGGGCCGGTCTTTTCCGCGGCAAGAGGAGGAACATCCATCCAAGAGAAGCCCCGGCCGTCAGGCAAGGGCTTGTTTGAAGGCTTGCAATCATCACCAATGCGCCTCGACGTTGGGCTTGTCCGCGAATTCCGCCTCACCGCTCATGATCTTTGCAACGGCTTGCCGCACGGTGCCTGACTGCTGCACCGCTACCTTGATGCCTGCCGCCTCCAACACGGTGAACGCATTGGGCCCGCAGTGCCCGGTCACGAGAACATCGACCTTCCGGTCGGCCAAAAGCTTACCCGCCTGAATTCCCGCGCCTTTCAAGGCATTGACGTTCGCAGTGTTGTCCACCACCTCGGAGACCGTGCCCTTTTCGTCGAGGATGAGGATGTACCGGGCCCGTCCGAACCGCGGATCAACAGGTGAGTCAATATCTTTCCCGGTAGATGTCACGGCAATGCGCATGAACGTCTCCATTTTTCTTTCAAAAGCTGCCGCCGCCGCATACCTGATCGTCCCTGATCGTACTCAGACGCCCTTTGAGCAGCTCATTGATCGAAGCACCGACCGTCCCACCGTATGGGTCATGGTAAACCCGGATGCCGGCCTGTCTGAACCCCATGAGCGGCCTCATTCCGATACCGCCCACAATGATGGCGTTCGCGCCGCTTCTGTACAAGAGGTTTACCGGAGCCTGGCACCCTCCCTGAATGTGGGGCGGATTTTGCAGCACGGACACTTCGCGGATTTCGCCGTCTTCTACCTGGACGAGCGTGAAAACTTCGCAATGGCCGAAATGGCCGGACCTCATTGCTTCCAGACCACCGGGGGACATAGATGGAATTGCTACCGTCTCAATCGGCATGAAATGTTTCTCCTTTATTCCTTCTCTGATTTTGTTCGTTATCGAACCTCGCCACCTGAGCCCCAGGAGCGGGAAAGCGAACCGGCTACCCGCCGGAAGGATTCTCTATCGCCTCTTGAACGCGCAGCGCAAGAGATAGAAACGCTGATGCCGTCGGGGAATCCGGCGCAGCGATACAAATCGGTATACCCTGGTCACCACCGGTGACAACCTTTGGATCTAGGGGAATCGCACCGAGAAATGGAACGTGCAGATCTCGGGACGATCTTTCTCCGCCACCGGTTTTGAAGAGATCTATTCGCTCACCGCAGTGGGGGCACGTGAGCCCGCTCATGTTTTCGACCATCCCTAAAACGCTCATGTTCAAGGTACGGCCGAACACTACAGATTTGCGCGAGTCCAGAAGAGCGACATCTTGAGGAGTGGTCACGACGACCGCCCAAAGCGGTTCACCGAGAAGTTGCGCAATGCTGAGCGGCTCGTCGCCGGTTCCCGGTGGCAGATCGACAATAAGGTAATCCAGCTCTCCCCAGTCCACTTCGGAAAGGAATTGCTTGAAAACCGTATGCTTAACCGGACCGCGCCAAACTACCGGAGTGTCGTCGTCCGGGAGCATGAACGCCATGGACATCACTTTAATATTGCCCGAGGTCGTGACCGGGATTGGACCGTGTTCGCCCATAACTGGTCCCCGGCCGTTGAGCCCGAGCATTTTCGGTATATTCGGACCATGAACATCGGCATCGAGTATCCCGACGGATCTCCCCGTCGCGCTCAGCGCAATGGCAAGATTAACAGCGACCGTCGTTTTGCCGACACCGCCTTTTCCGCTCATCACGACAACGCGATGCCGTATTTTGCCTAGTCTTCGTCCGAGAAGTTTGTTCATGTGGCGTTCCTGTGCCTGCGAGTCACAGGTTGAAGCGGAGCCGCATGTGGCGCAGGAACCGTCGGGTGCGCACTCATTTTGTCGTTCCATTATTTGCCCGTTGCCTTCAGAGTCTTGTAGGGATGATCTGATACTCATGCGTGATCAAACAGGCGACAATCTCGATAATTACTAGTGGGACAGGCATCTTGCCTGTCCCATCAAAACAAGAGTGTTACCCGGTTAAAAGCGTATTGGCATGAGACCTTCCTTTTGTATATAGGGCCGCGGGTGTCACGCGAACCGACATGCCTGTGCCCTGACGGGAAGCCCACACACCCGCGGCCCTGACGCCTGGAAATGATGGGGGTTACGAACTGTTGTCACGCTCTTCCAGGCGAAGCTTAAGCGCAGCAATCTCCTCCTTGAGCACGGAAAGTTCGGATCTCAACGTCTCAGCCTCCCGAGTGGAAGCCGTCGATATATCGGGGCGAAAAAATCGATTCCACCAACCACCGAGGCCAAAACATCGTCCTCGTGCGCCGCCCCACGGGAGTCCTCCACGCCCGATTCCGCGAACGGTGTCCGATGAACCGGCAACGGTTCTCTCCCACGTCCGTCCGCACATCCCAAATCCACGGCCTGTTCTAGGCCCTGCTCCAAGCGGCCCTGTCCGGTCATATCCCGGCATCGTTGCACTCCTTTTCGTTAGTAACCTATAAGGCCTTCATTCTCCTCAACTGTTTGCGCGCCTTGAGTCGTCTCCTGCACCCGATCCGACCGGGCATGGCGAATTGCGGGTCTTCCAACCGACCTTCCCGAAACGCGGTCAGTACCTCGGTCACGTTTCCCGCCAACCAGGGGATCAACCGAATACCTTTGGCAAGGATTTGTCGTTCCATGTCGCAACTGATCCCGCCGCAAAGAACGCAATCGATTCCGAGGGCCTTGAGGCGCCCCGCCCTCGCGATGCGAGGGAGCGCGGACCAGTGCTCCATACCGACAAGCTCCTGACCATCGGCGTTTTGAGAGAAGATCGAAAGGCTTTGACAGCAGTCGAAAACCGGAGCAATCCTTCCCTCATATTCGGGAACGGCGACCTTGATGTTTCCCATGCCCACCAAAGGAAGCAAGTTGAATGCCAAACAGTGGATATAATTTATCTAGTTAATATTACATTAGTTATTTTGCATAAGACCGGAAAGTATTACCAAGGGGTTGCAAGATGCACCACGATAGCGTATTATAGGTTGCACAATGCAGTTGTGTCCGTCAAAGCATCTCCCACTGGAGCACCCATGAAACTCCAAGATCGCCTCACTCCCGACGACATGAGAATGATTCTCGACTCCATCGCTGATGGCGTATTTACGGTGGATGAGCATTTCGTCATCACGTCGTTCAATCGCGCGGCACAAAAGATCACGGGCGTACCCGAAGCCGAAGCTCTCGGCCGAAAATGCTGCGAAGTGTTTCGCGCGGAGATTTGCGAGGCTGACTGCGCGCTCCGACTCACGCTCGCCACCGGAACTCCTGTCATGAACCGCGCTGTTTACATCCTGCGGGCCGACGGTCGACGGGTTCCCATAAGTATCAGCACGGCGGTGCTGAAGGATTCACAAGGAAAGCCCGCGGGCGGCGTCGAGACATTTCGCGACCTGACGCTCGTGGAAGCGCTGAGAAAGCAGGTGAAAAAGGCCTTCACTTTCGAGGACATGCTTTCCCAGAACGAGAGGATGCACGAGATCTTCACCATCCTCCCCGATGTGGCCGTAAGCGACAGTACAATCCTCATCGAGGGTGAAAGCGGTACCGGAAAGGAAGTCCTGGCACGGGCAATCCACAGTCTGTCGGGTCGCAGCAAGAAGCCTCTCGTCGCGGTCAACTGCGGCGCGATCCCCGACACGCTGCTTGAGTCCGAGTTGTTCGGATACATGGCCGGCGCGTTCACCGATGCGAAACGGGACAAACCGGGCCGGTTCGCGCAGGCTGAAGGCGGGACGATCTTTCTGGACGAGATAGGCGATATCACACCGGCACTCCAAGTGCGGCTGCTCAGAGTGCTGCAGGAGAGGAAATATCAGCCGTTAGGGGCGAGACAGGAGGTCACGGCAAACGTGAGGGTGCTCGCGGCAACAAACAAAGACCTTAAGGCGCTCGTGGAGCAAGGGTCCTTTCGAGAAGATCTCTTTTACCGGATCCAAGTGTTCAAGATCAGCTTGCCGCCACTGCGAGAGCGCAAAGAAGACATTCCGCTCCTAGCTCAGCACTTTGTCGACCGGTTTAATCTGCTGAAAGGAAAGGATGTTACCGGTCTCTCCAACGAAGCGCTGGCCGCGTTCATGGAGCACAATTGGCCCGGCAATGTGAGGGAACTGGAGAACGCCGTCGAACATGCGTTTATTCTCTGTCGCGGGGGCCTGATCGAACTACGTCA
>JAIWNO010000277.1 GCA_020216785.1 Desulfomonile sp. | reverse complement strand
GATGGCGCAGCGTGGCGCTCTTCATACCCATCTCCGAGGCGAAGCCACGGAGTGTTCACCGAAGCCGACGACTTTCATGATTCGTTGTGCCCAAAAACCAGGGCATGGTCGTTGGTATGAGCGGGCCCGGAGCCCGGGGATCGAACCGAGGCAGGCCCAAGAGCTTGCAGAAACCTCGCCTCCGGCACAAGGCAAGAAGGCAACCCTTATGACGGCTCAAGGTGTGCGGCAGACGTGCGGAAGCCTTTACAGCTTCCGAGGGCGGCTCGGATCTTCGCGTGAAGCTCTCCATCAGAAAAAGGTTTGCTGATGCAATGCTCATATAGACGAGGGTCGGAAGGATCAATTCTCCTTGAGGTCAAGAAGACCATGGCAATGTCGCTTTGAAATACCGTTCTGATCGCACGTGCCGCCTCGGCCATTTCCAGTGGCCCACCCAATTGGGTATCCACAATGACAAGGTTTGGTCCGCTATCGCGAAATACCTCGATAGCCTCTTCAATGCCGTCAGCACTGCCGACTACTTCATAACCCTTTTCCAAGAGGCTGGCTCTCAGGTACGCGGAAATTGCAGCCTCCTTTTCGACAATCAGCGCTCGAACGCCTTGCATCTTTTCCTCTTTCGCCGCGGGGTAATCGGCCCCCCAAATGCGTAGCCCCGGATTTTCAATGGGGATTCATGAGACACAAAAATCCCCCCCGCCTCACCATACCGCTCATGCGTGCCAAATGAGGACAAACGAGCCCGGATTTTTTTTGAAAGCCGGCTTATGGCAGTTGCCAAAATTCTGACCGAATCGCAGGTCTTTTGGCGGGTGTCGGGAGGACCCCGGAACGAAGATTCGACGGCCTCGGGGCGCTCGAAGTGAACGGGACCTCCCGACACCCTGGAGAAATCCATCGGAAATTATTTTTGGCAACTGCTATAAATCTCGAATACCGACTTCGGTAATAGTTGCAAATGCTTGGACGGACATGATAATATACGGGCGCTTCCGGACCGGCTCTATACATGGAGGCGACCCTATGAGAGGCTCTCAACTTGCCCGTCAGTGGAAGATCATCAAATTAATCGAGTCACGGAAAAAGGGGATTACCGGGACTGATTTGGCGAACGAGCTTGAGGTCCCTTTAAGGACTGTGTACCGAGATCTCGACACTATTCAGCAGGCTGGGTTTCCCCTCTATACGGACCGGATCGGCAAGAACTCCTATTGGAAGCTTCTTGAGACCTTCAAGAAAGATTTCCCTGTGCCGCTGACGACCACCGAGTTGATGGCACTCCACATGAGCCGGGACGACCTGCTCGGCATTTTTGAGGGAACTATCTTCCACGAGAGCATTGAGAGTCTTTTCACGAAGATCAAGTCCATACTCCCCCCTGAAACGCTTCATTATCTGGACAATATCTCCGGCAGGCTCAAGGTCCATTTCGGACCCGCGAAGAAGTTGTCCGAATCCAAAGAGATTATAAGAGTTCTGAGCGAGGCCACGGCGAAACGCCGGCGGGTGGAGATCAGCTATCGAGCGGTTTCCACAGGTCACGAGACTACGCGGAAGGTCGATCCCTATCAGGTGTCGGCCATGAACGGAGGCTTCTATCTCATCGGCCTCTGCCACCTGAGAAACGGGATCCGAACCTTTGCCATGGACCGAATCAAGAACTGCGTTGTCCTGGAAGAGTTTTTTCCTTATCCCAAGGATTTCAATGTGGACGACTATTTGCAGAGTGCCTTTCGAGTAATGAGAGGAAAAGCCGAAAACGTGACGGTTCGATTTCTGCCGGCCGCGGCCTACGTGATTCGTGAACGGATATGGCATCCGACACAGGAAATCCGGGAACGCGAAGACGGGGGGCTGGAAATCTCGCTCTCAGTGCCGATCAACTTTGAAATCGTCTCGTGGATTCTCGGGTTCGGGGCAGCCGCTGAAGTCGTCCGACCGGCCTCTCTCCGAAAGCGCATATCCGACGAGCTTCAAAGGGCAGCGGCGCAGTATCGGGAAGCGCAACCCGTTATCAAGGCGTATACCAAAAAAGTTCCTGCTCGTTTGTCCTAACCTGACAAACGTGTCCGGCATGATCGGGGTATCATGAGGGAAAGGAGTCAGTCATGAATACCCCGGTCAAGGAGTTTTTCGGTCAAATCAAGATCGGCGCCAAGCAAACTCACCGCAATATGACCCTGTATTGTCTGCTTTCAGCCCAGGAAGCCTCCCTTGACTTTCTGTCGCTGGATGAGGCGCTGGAAAAGCAGGTTCTCATCGTAACCGAGGTCAACGAAGGCGGGTCCGTCCCCGAGCTGAAGGTCATCAATAGATCCGATCAAAAAGTTCTACTCCTGGACGGTGAAGAACTCGTAGGCGCGAAACAGAATCGTGTTCTCAACGTCACGATGCTTATTGCTCCACATTCGGAGACGGTCATTCCAGTCTCCTGCGTGGAACAGGGCAGGTGGTCGTACCGGAGCCGGGAGTTCGGAAGTGCGCGGCGCTCGATGAGCGCGGACTTGAAAAAGAAGAAAATCCGGTCTGTCGGTGAAAGCCTGAGGACTGCGGGATTATTTGCCTCAGCTCAAACGATGGTGTGGCAGGAGATCAACGCCAAATTCGATAGAATGGCGCAGGCGCCGTCCCCGACGCGCGCCATGTCGGACCTGTACGATGCTCACCGAGACACTATCGAGGACTACCTCAACGCGTTCCGTCCGGTTGACAACCAGATAGGCATGGTGGTTTTCATCGACGGTGAAATCGCTGGGCTGGAAATTCTGGACAAGTATCATGCGTACAAGCAGATTCACGGTAAACTCGTACAAAGCTACGTGATCGACGCTTTGGATACGATCAAGCCAGGGGTGAAGACGAGGGCCCTCTCGTCCAAGGCGAAAGCGCTGAAGGTGCTCGAGTCCGGCAAGAGCGCCGCTGTGGAGGTGCGGAAATCGGTCGCTCTTGGCGAGGATATTCGCCTGGAATCCCGTGAAGTGGTTGGGGCCGGTCTTGCCTTTGAAGGGCAGGTGCTCCAGATGAGCATCTTTCTGAAAAACGACAGCGAACCCCAGGGAAGAAAAGGCTCCTTGAAGAGCGCGTCGCGACGTAGAAATTCTCTTTTCGGATAGGACGAATTCCAAAGATGTGGAAGAGGAGTATTGCGATGGCTACGAACGAAGAAGACTTCACCAACAAGTTCGGTCAATTCCAAAAACACTATTCCGAAACGGATTTTTGGTCGAGGATCAAGAGAAACGCAAAAAGGCTGGGAGAAGTGGGGCTTCGGCACGCATTGACCCTCTTCTACGCACTTCAAGAGCCAGGGGTGCCGACCTGGGCCAAGACCGTTATCATTGGCGCGCTCGGTTATTTCATCTTTCCCTTGGATGCTATCCCAGACTTCATTCCCGTTGCCGGACTTACGGACGATTTGGCGGTCTTGGCTGCAGCTATAGGTGCTCTTGAGCTGAATATCCCCCAGAGCGCCAGAGAAAAGGCGGACGCAAAGATGCAGGAGTGGCTCGGGTAGGAGTTTCGCAAACTGACTTACAAAATTGTTGATTGGTCCTGAGGCGCGGAGCCCGTGGCGTGAAACGGTGAATTCGTCTTCGCCGGACCCGTCGCTGCCGGTTTGTCCGGCCGGGGAAATCTGCTTGAGAGGCCCGCGCTGATTTCCTTGCGGAGGGGTTGAAGGGCCGGGCGATAGACGGAAGGCATGTATACCGATCGGGAGGAGAGATAAGATGGAAAGACCTTGGCACAAATCTTATGTCAGAGGTGTTCCGACCACCATCAGTTTTGAGGAGATATCACTGCCCGAAGCCCTGCGACGCTCCGCCTCAAGGTGGCCTGACCGGCCGGCCCTGGTGTTTCATGGTACAGAACTGACATTTCGGGACCTCGAGCGAGCCGTGTCCAAGTTTGCCGGGGCCCTCCAGGGTCTTGGCGTTAGACGAGGGGACCGGGTATCCATTGTCCTGCCGAATCTGATTCAGACTGCGATAGCATCCTATGGTGCCTTGGCGCTCGGGGCCACTGCGGTAATGCACCATCCTCGCGCGGGAAAGTTCGTGCTCAAGAATCAGTTCAACGATGCAGGGTCCGAAGTTGTGATCTGCCTCGACCTTCTTGTGCCCTCCGTCCTTGAGCTGAGGAACGAAACCAACGTGCGACAAATCGTTTCCTGCCATATCCTGGATTACCTTCCGTTTATGGCGAAAAAACTATTCCGACTGGTAAAGGGCCAGATGCACCTGGACACTCCCAAAGAAACCGGTGTTGTAGAATTTATGGACCTCCTTGAATCCGGCACTGCGCTCGCCGGACCACCAAAGGTCGACATGGATGAAACGGCGTTTGTGCTGTTCACGAGTGCAACGACAGGGTCGGCCAAGGGAGCTGAGCTTACCCATCGAAACCTTTCTGTAAACGTTCAACAGATTCACGCATGGTTCCCATCATTTGTGGACGGAGCAGAAACCGTCGTCGGGTGTCTCCCCTTTTTTCATGTCTTCGGCTTGACCTGCGCATTGAATGTGGGAATTTTCTATGGCTATACGGATGTGGTCGTGCCGCTGCCTGAACCTAAAAACATACTGGAAGGCATCCGCGGCTATAACGCCACCTTTGTGGCCGCCTTGCCCTCATTCTATAATGCGGCGGTCGCCGAGCGGAAACTGACCAAATATAAGCTCGATTCCCTGAAAGGCTCTTTCTCGGGCGGCGCTCCGTTGCCGCTTGAGACAATTCGTGCCTTTGAGAAGCTCACCGGCGCCCAAATATGTGAGGGCTACGGTCTCACCGAATCCTCGCCCGTCACGCACATCAATCCGTTTGGAGGAAAAACCAAAGTAGGCACAATAGGCCTCCCCGTGCCTTCGACAGACGCCAAGATCGTTGACTTGCAGGACCCGGACAAGGAGATAACAGTTCCCGGCGTTCCCGGTGAGCTCTGTATAAACGGGCCCCAAATCATGAAGGGATACCTGAACCTTGCCGATCAAACCAACGAAGCCATTAAAGGGGGATGGCTGTATACCGGGGATATTGTGACGATGGACAAAGACGGTTATTTCAGCGTGGTTGACCGCAAGAAGGACACCGTTCCGGTAGGAGAGAATACCGTCTATCCCAGAGAAGTGGAGGAGGTCCTCTTTTCGCACCCGAAAGTAAGGGACGCAGGCGCCATTGGTATGCGGGATCCATCCACCGGCGTAATGGAAATCATTGCATTTGTTGCGCTCAAGAAGGGCGAAAAGGCCGCTGAGCATGAAATCGTGGGCTACTGTAAACAGAAGCTGGAAGGTTATAAGGTCCCCGCGAAGGTGGAATTCCTCGACGAGTTGCCGAGGAGCGCGGTGGGCAAGACCCTTCGCAAGGAGCTGAGACGCCTGCACCAGGTGAAGCTTTACTCAAAACGATGACCGCGGAAGCTGTCTCTGAGGCCGGTTCTTCAGCGCCGTCCCATTATTATCAGGGCGCCCGAAAAGCTCTGGCGGCACCGTTCCCGAGAAATACCGCAAATCCGGAAGGTCTGTGGTATGGCGTCTCTTAACAGCCGCGCTTGAATGATTCACGCACCGTCTCTCTCCTTACTAAACTCAGGATGGCTATGCAAAACGCGGCTAAATTTTCAGAACAATATTCTCATTGCGAAGCAATATTTCCAATTACCGCCTAATGTATCATAAGCCGCGAATTCCTCATCACAACCGCCATCACCCAATTCTCATTCTTCAATGGCGGCGATTGACACCTTCTGTGGCGGCTGTTATAGTGAGCCTGAGGCGCTGAAAGCCGATGAGCGGCGCATCTTACAGGTGTTTCTTCGCTGCATTCCGTCGGTAACCTTCGCCGCATTGAGGCGCCGGAAACGGGAGCCGGGATGAGCCCTTCGGTACTGTTGGGCATAACGGGAGGAATCGCGGCGTACAAGACGCCGTGGCTCGTTCGGCTGCTTACGCAGTCGGATATGGACGTGCGCTGCGTCCTTACCCAGGCCGCGACGCAGTTCGTGACGCCGTTGACTCTCGCTACGGTGAGCAACAATCCCGTGCATTATGACATGTGGGCCAATCGGGACCGCCCCGGCGTGGAGCACATTGCGCTGGCCGATGAGGTGGATGTCGCGGTGATCGCCCCGGCAACAGCGAACGTCATCGGCAAACTCGCGGCCGGCATCGCGGATGACCTGCTCACCACGGTTTTTACTGCGGTGAGGTGCCCGGTGCTGATCTGCCCGGCCATGAACGTGAACATGTTTCGCAATCCGATCGTTCAGCGGAATATCAACACCTTGAGAGAGCTTGGTTGGAACATCCTCGAACCGGCTGCAGGCTGGCTTGCGTGCGGTTGGGTCGGTGAAGGCAGGATGCCTGAGCCTGAGGTAATTGCTGAGGAGATTCGGCGACTGCTGACACCGGCCGATCTCGCGGGTGAGCGTATCCTGGTGACCGCAGGCCCCACTGAGGAGCCGCTGGACCCGGTGCGATTCATCACCAATCGCTCATCGGGGAAGATGGGCGTGGCAATCGCGCAAAGGGCGGCAATGAGGGGCGCGGACGTGACGCTCGTGGCGGGACCGCTCAAGGTTCAAGCGCCCCAGTGGGTGACGCACATCCCGGTCCGTACTGCCCAGGAGATGTACGACCGGGTGATGGAACGGTTCCCCGACGTGGATGTGGTGATCAAGGCCGCGGCGGTTGCGGACTTCCGACCGGGGAATTCGACGTTGGAAAAGCTTGAAAAGAGCAATATTCGGCCTACGATCGAGGTGGTGCCGAACCCCGACATCTTGATGACCCTCGGCGGATTGAAGCGCGATGACCAGGTGCTGGTAGGTTTTGCCGCTGAGACCACCGATGTGCTCCGAAAAGGTAGGGGAAAGCTCAAGGCCAAAAACCTTGATATGCTGGTCCTCAACGATGTGACCAAGCCCGGCGCGGGTTTTGATTGTGACACCAACATTGTGCGCTTCCTTCACCGCTCGGGCGAAGAGGAACAGATGGACATCATGCCCAAAGAGCAGGTGGCCGACCTTATCCTCGACAGGGTGAAGGCGCTCAGGAAAGGTCTCGTTTCGTAACGAATGTCCGAACGGTCCGGAGAGTTTGCCCGGCAGGTCCGGGCGTATCTCGAGTATCAGCTGAGCCAGGGGGTGCGGAAGATTGTCTTGCCTTCGCCCACAGGTCCGGCGCGGGCCGCGGGTGGCCTCGAGGCAATACGCGACGAACTCGGCGATTGCACGCGATGTCCGCTCAGCGCAACGAGGCGCACAATCGTTTTCGGTGAAGGCGACCCGCACGCCCGGCTGATGTTCGTCGGCGAAGGACCGGGCGCGGACGAAGATCGGGAGGGCCGGCCCTTCGTGGGTAAAGCGGGTCGGTTGCTGACGCGGATGATCAATGCTATGGGGTTGGAGCGATCGGAGGTGTACATTGCCAATGTGGTCAAGTGCCGGCCGCCAATGAATCGTAACCCTGAGCCGCACGAAATCGCGGCGTGCAACCCGTTCCTCGAGGCCCAGATCGCGGCCGTGAGCCCCGAGGTCATCGTGGCGCTCGGCAGGATAGCTGCAATGGCGCTTTTGGGCACAAAGGACCCGATAATGAAACTGCGAGGGATGTTTCACGACAGGAACGGTATCCCGGTGATGCCGACTTACCATCCCTCTTTTCTTCTCCGGAACGAAGAAGACCGAAAGTGGAAGGCTGAAGCCTGGTCGGACCTCAAGAAGGTCATGGCGCGTCTCGGCCTGCATGTTCCGGCTACTGGAAACGGCTCATGAGTTCTCGAAGGTTGTTGACGAGCCTGGCGATATTCCTCGCGGGCGTATTTCTTTTTTTTGACGGTCCGCAGGCGCTTTTCGGCGCGGAAGATGAAAAAAGCGCCAAAGAACTCGTTTACCTGCTCGATGTGGAAGGGACCATCAATCCCGCGCTGGCCGATTACATTATCAAGGGCATAGAAAGGGCCACGGAGCAGAAGGCTGCGGCGGTGGTCATTCGCATGGACACACCCGGCGGCGTGGTGACGACCACGAAGACCATTATCAAGGCGATGATTAACGCGGAGCTGCCGGTAGTGGTGTACGTGGCGCCGAGCGGGTCGTCCGCGACGTCTGCCGGTGCTCTGATCACGTTGTGCGCGGACATCGCCGCCATGGCGCCGGGCACCAACATCGGCGCAGCGCATCCCGTGGGTGGCGGCGGGCAGGAGATCGCTGCAACCATGTCCGAAAAGGTGATTAATGACCTCACCGCATACGTGCGAAGCATTGTCCGGGAAAGGGGCCGCAACGCCGCGTGGGCTGAAAAGACCATTCGTGAGAGCGTATCCGCAACCGCGGAGGAAGCACTGGAACTGAAGGCAATCAACCTCGTCGCGGACTCGGTACCGCAGTTGCTGGAAAAGATCAACGGCATGAAGGTCGAAAAGAAGGGAAAAACCATCACCCTCAAGACCAAAGGCGCCAAAGTTGAAAAGATCCACACGGGCCTGAGATTCAAGATCCTGGACGTGATCGCCAATCCCAACATTGCCTATCTGTTGATGATGATCGGCGGCCTCGGCATCATGATCGAACTCTACAACCCCGGACTTATCTTTCCCGGCGTGCTCGGCGGAATCTGTTTGCTGTTGGCCTTTTTCGCGTTGCAAGTGCTCCCGGTGAATTACGTGGGGATCTTGCTCATCATTCTCTCGGTGATTCTGTTCATTCTGGAGGTGAAGATCGCCTCGTTCGGCCTGCTCGCCATCTCCGCAATCATTGCGCTCACGCTGGGCTCCATAATGCTCTTCGAGACCGAGGAGGCCGCGATGCAAGTTTCGTGGTCCGTCGTCATACCAACGGTCGCCACGGTATCGGCATTCTTCATTTTCGCAGTGGGACTGGTCGTAAGGGCATGGATGGCCAAACCTCGGACAGGCGAACAGGGACTGACCGGTGAGGTGGGGGTGGCGGTGACCGACCTCGCGAACGAGGGGAAAGTCCTCGTCCACGGCGAGATCTGGAACGCACGCTCTGACAGCGTAATTCCCAAAGGGGAACGAGTGCGGGTGCTTCGGGTGGATGGTCTTTGGATCCATGTGACGAGGCAATGACGAACTCCGTGACGGAGGAATTCTTCACGTGAAAAGGCGCCGGTTTCATGTTACAGACGAACATGGAAGTAGTTTTGTTAGCCGGCGAAGCGGTCGCTATTACACGAACATGACTTCTCGTTGAAGGAGGGCAACGATGTACGGTCTCGGAATCATTATTTTTCTCTTGCTTATATTCTTTTTCATGGCGATCAAGGTGCTCAACGAGTACGAGCGGGGAGTGATCTTTCGCCTTGGACGAGTAATTGACCACAAAGGACCCGGCCTCATCATCCTTATTCCGGTCATCGACCGGATGGTTCGGGTAAGCCTCCGGACCGTGGCGATGGACGTGCCTCCGCAGGACGTGATCACCCGTGACAACGTCTCGGTGAAAGTCAATGCGGTAATTTACTTCCGCGTCATGGACCCCACCAAGGCGGTCATCGAGGTGGAGAACTATTTGTATGCAACCTCCCAGCTCGCACAGACCACTCTCCGGAGCGTCTGCGGCGAATCCGAGCTTGATGAGCTGCTGGCCGAACGGGAAAAGATCAATGTTCAGCTCCAGGAGATCCTTGACCGTCACACCGACCCTTGGGGAGTTAAGGTGAGCATGGTGGAAGTCAAGCACATCGACCTGCCGTCGGAAATGCAGCGTGCGATCGCGCGTCAGGCCGAGGCCGAACGGGAGCGCCGCGCGAAGGTCATCGCTGCCGAGGGTGAATTCCAGGCGGCCACACGGCTTCAGGAAGCAGCCACGATCATTGCGAAGGAGCCTATAGCCTTGCAGTTGCGGTTCCTCCAGACGCTCGCAGAGGTGGCGACCGAAAAGAATTCTACGACGATCTTCCCTGTGCCTATCGACCTGCTGACTCCGTTCCTGAAAAAATCGGAAAAGGCATAGAAAGGCGCGTCCGCCTCGTCGGCTCGGAATACTGATCGGCAACCAAGGAGTGCCGTCGTGCCTGGAATTCTTATCCGCTGGATCGTCACCACGCTGACGATCCTCATGATTCCGAACCTCATTTCCGGGGTCAAAGTGGCCGGACTGGGGAGCGCCCTGGCCGCTGCCGCGATCATCGGGGTGCTCAATGCGGTGGTTCGCCCCTTTCTGATCCTGCTCACGCTGCCGCTCACCATTGTGACCCTTGGAGTGTTCATCCTCATCATTAACGCGTTGCTCTTTCAACTCGCGGGGTGGATCGTCTCGGGCATCGAGATCGACTCGTTCTGGTCGGCGTTTCTTGGCTCGCTTATCGTATCTCTGGTTTCCTGGATCATGAACTCGTCGATCGGAGGCGGCCCTCACGATCGCACCATCATCGTGCGCCGGTGGGGCGACAACTCCACTATCGACATGCGCCGCAGCCGTCGCGGCCGGTGGGAGTGAGTGTGACGAGGATTCCAGGTTTTGCCGGGAAAAGTCGTTGAAGATTGGCTTCAGGAGGAGATGTGCAGGTACGGAATCATGGAGGGGCGGGTCTGAGCCCCGCCCCTACCGCTCGTCCCGGTTTTGTTGGGGGGCCGGCAGGGACGCCGGCCCCTACACGTCATTGGCGCCTGCGAATGCTTCGCGTTCCGACCTTTGTGCATGCCCACCTCGCGACCGATTCCTCCGCGCAGCGTGGCGCGTGACCTGACATCCCGTCGAAGCCTTTCAAGAACGCCCTTAGATCCAAGCAAAGTCGCAGTATGGTCCTGACCGGCCTGGAACGCATATCAAGAGAGCCCGACCTGCTGGCAGATGCCGGGCGGTTCGGGCTCCTGTACAACCAGGCATCGGTGGACTCCCGCTATCGGCCCGCGCCTGAACTGCTGGCCGAAGCCTTTCCCGGCCGCTTGGTCGCGCTCTTCGGACCTCAACACGGAGCGGGAGGCACCGAGCAGGACAACATGATCGAGACCGATCACGCGGTGCACCCGCGGCTCGGTGTGCCGATTTTCAGTCTCTACTCAGGCACGCGAAGACCTACTCCGAAGATGCTCGACGGACTCAACACGGTCCTCGTGGACATCCAAGACGTGGGCACCCGCGTATACACATTCGCGACCACTGCGCTGTACCTCATGGAAGCCGCGGCCGAAGCGGACATCAGCGTAATCGTCCTCGACCGTCCAAATCCGGTGGGTGGCGTCCAGGTGGAGGGAAACGTACTCGACTTCAGCTATGCGTCCTTTGTGGGACCGCATCCGATCCCGATGCGCCACGGGCTCACACTCGGGGAGCTGCTCACTTTGTACAACGAGGCATATTCGGTCGGGTGCCGTCTTACCGTAGTTCCAATGGCCGGTTGGACGCGCGGGTCCTATTTCGAGGAGACCGGCCTGCCGTGGGTAATGCCGTCACCGAACATGCCTCTGGTCGAGACCGCTGTTGTTTATCCGGGCCAAGTGATTCTCGAGGGAACGAATCTGTCGGAAGGCCGCGGGACTACGAGACCCTTCGAGTTGTTCGGCGCGCCTTTCCTGGAGCCCCATCGGGTCTTGGATACGATGGAATCGGATGCCCTTGATGGGGTAATTCTCCGCGAAGCGGTCTTCAGCCCCACGTTCAACAAGTGGTGCGGCAGCCAGTGTTTCGGCTTCCAGGCCCATGTGACGGACCGGCGCCGATTCCGGCCCTACCGCTTCTCACTGGCGCTGCTGGCGGCGATTTTGAAGCTCTATCCGGACCGGTTGCGCTGGAGCGACCCTCCGTACGAATACGTGCATGACAAGCTCCCCATCGACGTCATCCTCGGCGACGCGTCCGTGCGCACGGACCTTGAAGCCGGGCGCAGCGTGCTCGACATGGAGCGGGAATGGCAGCCCGCGTTGGAAGCGTTCCGAGATCTCAGCTCCAAATTCTTCCTTTATCCCTGATGATCGCAGCGCCGGCGAGGCGTAGAACAGAGCGCATTGCAGTGAGAAGCGCGCCAAGTGGGGGACCAATTGAATTCCAGTGGGTAGCCCCGACGTTGCACATCGGGATTGCGAAGCAACAGGAGGTCTTCAGAGGCCGGTACGTTCCTTATACCGATGCGTCGTTAAGACAGTAACATGGCCGCTGTAGGGGCGCACCCGCGTGTGTGCCCTGAATGCTTGGCCGACACGTGGAGACTGTCTCAAAACTCGGAAGAAGTTAAAAATCGTAGCACGATCGAGCCGGGGATCCGTCTTTGTCACCCTCACCCCGGCCCTCTCCCAGTGGGAGAGGGAGGCATGTGGAGCCGATTTTCGGTCCCATCTCCCTCAGGGAGAGGGTTAGGGTGAGGGGCATTCGTGCTACGATGGCAGCTTTTGTACGGATTCTGAGACAGTCTCCGTGGGTCGGCCCCTACCGAACGTTGTTGAAGTTACATCTTTGAAAGCGCATCGGTATTGGGGGCCGGTACGTTCCTTACGTCATCGGAGGATACAATTCCGGAATTGAGTCTCTCAAAAGAGGCGTTCTAATACTAGCCTCCGGACCTCCTATAGCAGTTGCCAAAGATAATTTCCGATTGATTTCTCCAGGATGTCGGGAGGTCCCTTCACTTCGAGCGACGCAAGGCCGTCGAATCTTCGTTCACGGGACCTCCCGACCCCCACCAAAAGACCTGCGATTCGGTCAGAGCTTTTGGCAACTTCTATACGCCTTCGTCGCTCCGATGTAGCACGTTGGAGCC
>JAIWNO010000276.1 GCA_020216785.1 Desulfomonile sp. | reverse complement strand
ACCCGGGCGCCAATGCAGTCGGCACCTCTTTTTTTTTGCAGGCGTGCTCTCTTGGCCGTGGCGCAGGAGAGCGCATTGCGATCGACCGTTTTCTTCCTTGACACCTTTCCGGTGATTTACATAACATGACAATTTCAGACTGTTGTTGCAGGGCAACAAGGATTGTTGCTTCGTGGGAGAGGTATGGTGGGCTTTCCGGAAGCCGCTCGCAGAATAGACGAGCTGCGTGACGAATGCGTGGACTTTCTCATCAGGATCTGCTCGATCCCAGCTCTGGGTCCGGATAATCATGGAACCGGAGAGATGGAGAAGTACCGGGCCGTCAAACAGGTCATCGACGCCCTGGGGCCCGACGAGGCGGTGGAAATCCATGCGCCCGACGAGCGAGTCCCTGACGGAGTTCGGCCCAACCTGCTCGCCGTTTTCAAGGGCGCCGACACCTCCCGCACACTATGGATTCTCAGCCATATTGACGTCGTGCCACCCGGCGAGCGTGCTCTGTGGGAATACGAGCCGTTCCGGCCGTTTTGCGCGGATGGGTTCGTCAATGGCCGCGGGGTGGAGGACAACGGACAGGCCCTTGCGGCGAGCGTCTTCGCGCTGCGCGGCGTCAAAGAGACGGGAGGCCCGGCCATTAACGTGGGCCTCGCGGTGGTCTCCGATGAAGAAACCGGCAGCAAGTACGGCCTCGAATACGTGCTCCGGCAGCGCCTCGATCTGTTTTCCCCGGACGATCTGATTCTCGTGCCCGACGCAGGGACACCAAACGCCGACCATATCGAAGTGGCGGAAAAGCATCTCCTGCAAGTGGGCTTCAAGGTCACGGGCCGGCAGGGTCACGCGAGTCGTCCGGACCGGTGCGTGAATTCACTGAGGGCCGCGGCGCATCTCATTGTCGACCTGGACGAGGGGCTGCCCGACCGGTTTTCTGAGCGGAACGCCTTCTTCAACCCGCCGACGAGCACGTTCGAGCCCACAAAGAAAGAGGCGAACGTCCCCAACATTAATACCATCCCGGGAGAAGACGTGTTCTACCTCGATTGCCGAGTGTTGCCCGAGGTGAAGCTTGATCACGTGCTCGACAAAATGCGTGCGGCCGCGGCGCGCACCGCAACCCGATTCGGTGTTGAGGTGGCCGTCGAGGAACGCATGAAGTTCGAGGCCCCTCCTGCCACCCCCGCGGACGCTCCCGTGGTGGTGGCCTGTGCGCAGGCGGTGCAGGAGGTCTACGGCGTACAGGCTCGTCCGGTAGGTATCGGCGGTCAGACGGTGGCGGCGTTCTTCCGGAAACGAGGGCTCAAGGCCGCGGTGTGGCAGCGTATCCTCGGATTGGCTCACGCCCCCAACGAGCGGATACCGGTAGAGCACCTCATTGGGGACGCGAAAGTCTTCGCGAGGATGATGCTTTAGGCAGTGCTTCGTTTCCTGGCCAGGGTAGCGCTCACTTGGCTAGGGACGATGAAAAGAAGGCGAAGATTACTTGGTTGGTGGGACAGGCATCTTGCCTGCCCGGAAATGGATGACAGGCAGGATGCCTGTCCCACCAATGCTGTTGGCAATGCTCCACAGTGTTTGCGAAACGGTGGACTGAAGGTAATCTTTTTAAATAGTCGCCCGGATTGTACTCGCCAACGGCGAATGCATATGTGTGCCGTCGCTGGGACCGGCGCCATGTTGTCTTGCTGGGAGGGTATGGGGTTATGCACAAAGCCAGAGCCGCGACGTTTGCGCTATTCGTCGCCATTTCCGCTGCTGTCGTCGCCGGACTCGCACCGCTGACGGACGCGCTCGGGGCTGAGAAGCCAAGCCGGAGGGCGCAGCGCGACGGGCCCAGGCTGGCGTTGTCCCAGGCCGTGGCTATCGCCCTCAATCAAAACCTGCGCATACCCGAGGCACAGTTGACCCTTCAGGAACGGGAGAGCGAGCGTCGTTCCGCGTATTCGGATTTCTTTCCTCAAGGACAGTTACAGTACATCGCAAATGCGAGCAAGTACATGGATGCGGGGACCACCCAGGCCCTGGCCAATGCCCACGACAGCCGATGGACCGCTCGTTTTGGGCTTGATAACGGAGTGCCCTCACCTGTAATTAATCCGGATTACCCGTACAGAATCGACCCGTACCGATCATTCACTCTCGTCGGGACTATTACCCAGCCGGTCTACACGGGCGGCAAACTCGTGAACGCTTACAAGTATGCTCGTCTCGGAGTGGATTACGCGGGTATTCAAGTGGAAGTGGAACGCCAGGATGTAGCCCTGGAAGTGTATGAGGCCTATTATGAGCTTATGCAGGGAGAGAAGCTCCTTGAGGTGGCAGACCAGTCCATCCGGGCGCTTGAGGCCCTCAGGAACCAGACCTTGGAGTTCTACAAGGCCGGTGTCGTTCCCAAAGTCGATGTGCTCTCCACGGAAGGCCAGTTGGCTCAGGCCCGGATCGAGAGGACCCAAGCGGTGACTGATATCGAGAAAGCGCGTGCCGCGCTGAATTTCCTGCTCCGCTATCCACAAGACACGCCGACGAAAATTGTCCACGACTATGGGTACGCTCCATCCGGGTACACCCTGCCGGGTGTCTATGAGATCGCCGCGGCTAATCGGCTGGAAATCCGGCAGGCCAACATCTCGGTGGACCAGGCCCTGGCCCTCATACGAGTAGCACAGGCAGACCTTTTGCCGTCGGTGGCGCTCCAGGTCCAGGGGACAAGACTCAATGACGACTGGAACGCGCTTGACAAGGAAGCCGTGAACAACTGGGAGATCCAGGGAACGTTGTCGTGGGCATTCGATATGTTCCGTACCCGCGAGACGGTGCAGGCACGGCGGGCGGCCCATGCTCGCGCGTTCGTTTCACGGCAGCTTCTTGTGGAACAGATCATGGAGGCGGTGAAGCAGGCGTACCTCGATATGAAGCGGTACGAGAGCAACATCTTCGACACCAGGAAGGCCGTGGAATTCCGTCGGGAGAACTTCCGGATCAACCAGGAGCGGTATAAGGAGCAGGTCGCCACGTACATCGAAGTGCTCGATGCGCAACGGCAGCTGGCTCAAGCCGAGGGCGAGTACTACACATCCCTCATTCAGTACAGAATCAGCCGGGCAGTGCTCGAACGGGCGATGGGAGTGCTCAGGTAAGCGGGGAGGCAGTGTTAAGATGACAAAACTCGAAATGCTCGCAGCGTTCATCCTGGTGGGCGCAGCCGCCACATCCCCCGCTTTCGGTCAGGCTGTCGGAGATTCAGCGGCCAACCTGCCGGCAGGGACCGGGCAGATTTTAGGTAATTTCCTCACCATTGAGCGGGCGGCTATTCAGCGCGAGTTGAGGGTCGTCACCCGCTGCATCAGAATGGCTCGCGAAAACCTCAGGGATATTCAGGGCAACATCAACCGGGTGGCCCAAACGGACCTGCTCAATTGCAATCGCAGACTTCAGCAATTATTGCGGGACGAAGCGAAATTGGGCCGGATAGCCGCGCGGAGGGCTGCCGAGGCCGAAGCTGCGGCACAGTTGTCCGCTGCGGGCAGGCAGAGGAATATGGGGTCCCGTTCCAGCCAATAGGGGGCCTGAAGCAGAAAAAAAAAGAGGGATCGCGAACCGCCCCGCCCTGCGCCGACTCACGGCGCGGACAGAGAATCGATTCTGCGCTCCCGCTCTTTTTAATCTGCCGGGTTGGCTCCTGTTGGAGAGACCAAATCCTAGACGCAACCGGTGGGCTTGGGAAGTCCGGCCACTTTACAAGCGCCCTTCGCAGGTCCTGACGGAAAAAGCTCGTAGATCTTCTTGAGCTTGAAGCCGGTATCCTTGCAGAGCTTCCGGATCATCGGAGCAATGTTGAACTCCATGTAGTAGTTCCTGATGTAATTAACCAGCTTCCAGTGCTCGTCGGTCATTTCCTCGACGCCTTCAGTCTTGGCGAAAAGGCGGGCGACCTCTTCATTCCACTGGCCGGGATCCTGCAGGAACCCGTCCTCGTCAACTTCAAACGTTCTTCCTTCGATTTCGATGGTTGGCATACGGAAAGCCTCCTCCTTTAAAGTTGTCCCGATTGTCCTCCCGGGCATGGACACATCCCGGGGTACGTTGCCGGCGTGCGCCGCCGCCGATCTGGGGGAAGGAGCATGGCCGGTGGTCCTTCCCCGAGATTGATGACCGCATCACATGGGATCCCTCGGAATTTGGTCCAGGTTGCACTATAATTCGGGTAATGTTAGCATCGCCCCCATGCAAAAACAAGAAGTTTATTCGCCGAATACCGCCTTTCTCAGCAAACCGAAAGGACTTCCTTGTCCGCCCTCACACGAGTCCCCGGTATTTTGCCGATAAGCTCTCTTCCGCGCAAACTACAAGAGCGCAATCGCCGAGAGAGCATATCAGTCACCGTACCTACTCGAAAAACCCAGGGACCCGGTCATCGACCCTGCTTCACTTTTTGTTCCATGTCCGCGACCCACTTCTCCAGTGCCCTCTTCGACGCGGGATCCTTCGCGGTCGCCAACGCCGATTTATATACTTTCAGGGCGGACCCGTAGTCCCGCTTGATTTCGTAAACCACTCCCAGGAGCCCGTAGGCCTCCAAATGGTCCGGATTCAGTTGCACGACCTTTTTGAGATCTTCGATACTCTTGTCGTACTCGCCCTTTTTCGAGTAGACAATCGCACGGCTGTAGTAGGGGCCCACGAGCTTCGGGTCGGTTGCGATTACCTTATTCAGGAGTTCGAGCGCCCGGTCCCACTTCTGCAAGCTCATTGCAAAGAGCGCCTGATCCAGGTTCTGGAGATGGTTCTGTGCCGCGGCCACACTCCAGGAGGTCAACACCAGAACGGAGAGGACGATTACATGAAGGAATTTCGGAATGTGCGTGCCTTTTCTCATCGCGTCTTGTTCCAGTTGAATCAAAAATACTATTATAGCACAAGACTCTGCCTGTCGAGTTCTTTTTTCAGTCCCCACAAGTTTCTTCACCGCTCGTATCATTCCGCAGTTGCCCCTCGCCAAGCGATCTGATAGCCTTTCCGTCCGGACCGTGGACGGTTCGAGGCCGACCCTGACGCTGCAATGGCAATCTTTTCAGATGCTGTGCCGCGCAGGATCGGGACCATCGCCGGGTGTGCACATGAAAGACTCACCTGAAGCCTCGGGCGTGCGCCCTGATCTTCTCGACGGCCGGTACGGCCATATCCCGGAAGTCTTGGACCAGCGTCCTGCATGGATTTTAAGAAAGCTCATTGGCGTGCTTTCGGCGAACGTGCGGATCGAACCCTCCGTTGTCGAGCAACTTCGGGACCTCGCCCGAAGGGGCCCTATCATCTATGCGATGAAATATCGGGGGATCTACGATCTACACTTTTTGCGACTTCGTTTCAAAGAACTGGGCCTGCCGGCCCCCGCTTTCGCATTCGGACTGCCGCCGCGATCGAGCTGGTCGGTCAAAAAGGCATACCGAGTATGGAAAGAGCGCGTATCTACGGTGGCCGTCAAGCGTTCCGGCGGCCTCACAAAGGAAGTGATCAAGGACCTGCTCGAAAAGGGCTGTGCCGGGACGCTTTTCCTGGTGGACGAACAGACCCTTCGTGACAGATATGTGCATCCTGATCAAGATCCGTTGGAGGTCCTCCTGGACGTCCAGGGTCGGATGGCCGCGCCGCTCGCGATAGTGCCGATATTCATCCTGTACGACCGGACCGCTCGACGAACTATACGGCCCTTCTGGGAAACCTTCCTGGGCGATCCCGATACCCCGGGGATCGTCAGGCGCGTCGTGGCCGCGGTTCGCCGGTGGACAGTGCCTGAGTTGCTTGTCGGCGAGCCCGTGCACCTGGTGGCGGAGTTCGAGGAGTTCGGCGCGGACAAATCATGGGAAGAATTGCCGTTCGCCATTCGGGAAAAGCTCCTGGACCATATCAACGCGGCAATCCGCGTCAATAGGGGGCCGGAAAAGCTGTCGCGCACCGAAATCAAAGAGCGGGTGCTGCGGGACGAGCGTGTCAAGAAGGCGGTCGGTGAGAATGGGATGAGAGATGGTGTGAGCCCCGAAAAGGTCAGAAAAAGGGCTGAGTCGTACATCCAGGAAATCGCTTCGGATCAACGACTCCAAGCCCACCACTTTTTCTATTATGTTCTCAACTGGATGTTTTCCCACGTATTTGACGGCATCGACGTGAAGCCCGAGCAATTCGCGGCGCTCAAAAGAGTCGGCCGGAAGGGGGCCATGGTTTTTGTGCAATGTCATAAAAGCCACTTTGATTATTTGGTTAGCGGGTTCATGTTGTTCATCAATCAAATGGCGGTTCCTCTGTTCGCCGCTGGAAAGAACCTGTCGTTCTGGCCTGTTGGGCCGCTCCTCCGCTACGCAGGCGCATTCTTCATGCGACGGACCTTCCAGGGGAATAAGCTTTACACCGAGGTCTTTGCTGCGTACGTCAAGGCAATCGTTGAAGAGCAGTACAACATCATATTCTACATTGAAGGCGGTAGGAGTCGTACCGGCAAGCTCCTCCAGCCTCGTCTGGGACTGCTGACGTTTCTCCTTCGCCCAGTGGAGTCGGGGTCCCTCAAAGACCTGTGTTTTGTGCCGACATTTATCGGATATGACCTTATCCCCGAGGAATCGAGCTACCTGCGGGAATTGACAGGGGCGGAAAAGAAGAAGGAAAGCTTCCTTGCCATGATTCGTTCCCGTGATGTGCTCAAGACCCGCTACGGAAAGGTGTTCCTACGCTTCCACGAACCGCTGCGCTTTGGAGAGTTTTGCCGCGCCCGATTTCATGGGGCCGATCCTGAGACCTTAACCGAATCGGAAACCCGCCAGCTGCATCATGACTTTGCTTATCGGCTTATGGCCGGCATCGTGAAGGCGGCAGTGGTAACGGGAATCGAGTTGGCCGCGGGTGCTCTGACGTGCCTGGGCCTTCGAAAAGTCTCCCATCCTCAACTCATGAATTCCGCGAAATGCTTGAGCGATGCACTTCGAGCCAGAGGTGCGGAATTCGCGGACAGCCTCTCCGATATCGCGGGAGGGCTTCAGGCCGCCCTCAGGATGTTCGGACGCAGAGGTTTTATCGAGATTCAGGAACCGGCTGAACTATCGAACGAGCCGGTGTACGTAATCCAGGATCAACGTCTGCCAAATCTCTATTTCTATCGCAATGCTCTCGTGAACCACTTGTGGCCGGCTTCCGTGCTGGCAATGGTGCTCTGCCGGGAGGACCTGTTTGCCGCGGAGATCACTCCTGCCATACGAGAGGAATTCTCTGCGCTTAAGGAAATCTTCCTGAAAGAGATTATTGTCGATCCGGTTGAATCGGATGACGAGATCCTGTCCGAGACATTCGAGCTTTTCCGTTCCAAAGGGTGGATCCAGCCGCCGGTGGGCCCTCCCGGGGAAAACGACGAGCCGGGTCCGCTGAAATGCTTACGCGGGATTCTCGTGGACCTCGCGCTATCATATGAGCTTGTGCTTGCCATTGCCGACGAAGCGAAGGAATCATCGAGTGCGAAAGAGATAGCGCGCAGAGCGTCCAAGGCGGCCGCTGAATTACGGGAGAACGACGGCGGGCCGATGATCAAGGCTGTATCGCAGATCACTGTACGGACCGCGCTCACAAGGTTCCACGAAATGGGAATTCTTACGCCGGAGAGCTCGCGCAAAGTCTCGAGCCCGTCCCGCAATTCCGTGAGGATTGAACTGTGGAAGAATCGCCTCGCGGCTGCTTCCGGCCGAAAGCGTCACCTCCCCTGATAGTGGCGGCGATACTGCGCGGCTTTTGCGGTGAAGACGTCCTCTCCGCGGCCCAGCACCCCGTAGCAACCGTAGCTTCTGAAAAAGTTCAGCGATTCGATCAACGTATCGACGTAATCGTCGGGCTGTGGAGCGGTCAGCATACGTCGGACGCCGAAGCTGGCTTGATAGGGGTCCCCTCGCGGGGTGGGATAAGGGGCCGGGAGGATGAGCGGGTAGTTGAGCGATTGAGGCATGACCTTCGTGTAGTTCCACGGTGCCGCGGCGGTATGAGTTCCCATCACGGCGATGATGAGGAAAACGGCAATGATCAAAGCTCTCGGTTTCACGGTCATCTCCCTATAGATTTCATGATGAACAGACAATAATATGACACACGGCACAAATGTTAACACATATCCTATCGATCCGGCAAGGCAAAATGTGCATATATTCCCTGGTCAACGTCGGGTCTGCCGCTCATTTGCCGGGAATTTCCGCCGGCGGAGGGCCCCACAACGGCCTGCCGTCACTCGTCATAGGAGTTGACAGGAGCCCGCCATTGCGGTACAGTGAGATTGAGTCGGGGCGTAGCGCAGTCTGGTAGCGTACCTGAATGGGGTTCAGGTGGTCGCTGGTTCAAATCCAGTCGCCCCGACCACGATTTTCTTAGAGAAACCGCCTACTTGCTTTAGCGGAGCGTGGGCGGTTTTCTCTTTGAGTATCACCAGTGTGCCATTTTGTGTCCATCTGAGGCGCACACTTTGTTCGCGGCCCCAAGCAGGTTCTTGAGTTCCGCCTGAGAATAGTATGTGGTGATTTTCCTCGACGGCCTATTGAACTTGCTCAGCACTAACACTGCTGGAGGACACATCGGAATGCCAAGAAAATCCCATATCAACTCTGAAATTCGGTTTTGGTATCGGCATGTTACCAAGAATCCTGCATCTTCTCTGGGTACTCAGGACATACCTGAGCACCATTGCTCCGCTCTCTGTTATGCAGGGCTGACCCTGTTGCTCAACCTGTTGCGATTACAACGCTTTTCTCTGGTATGCTGAGGTAATTCAGTAGGCGATTCCCCGATTTGTGACCGAGAAGATCCTGCCTGTCCTCAAACGACTGCTCGACGTTAATTACATTTGTGCATTTGTACTGGTTCAGCGGGAATTGGACAGACGCCTCTTTTTAGACCGCCTGGGTTGATGGATCGAGCTCCTGTTCCGCCCTTCGGGCGAGGATTTTCTGAGGCATAACAGGGTCGATCGTCCGATGAGCTGAGATTTCTGAGATAGATACGTGAGCGTCCAGCGCAGAGCTGAACGGGCGCGCGGCCGGCCGGTTGTCCCCATGTAAGCGGACCGCTTTATCCTCCTAGGGTGAGTGAGCGAATGAGTTTCCGCAGTTCGTGCAGGCTCCCTTCAGGAATGTCTGTTATCTCGAACCCGGCTACGGGGGTGCCGTCGGGTTCCTTTCTTGTCCAGCGGCAGATCGCCTGGAACCCGAACGGGTAAATATCCTGAAGCTCATCGGCTCGGATCAGGAAGTCTTTGGTCTCTCCGGCAGTCGCTTCTATACCGCTCACCTGGAGCCCGGACTCGCTGATGTCTACCACAGCGCCTTCATTCTCGACATTGGCGGCATCAAGGATAGGCACGGAAAACGCGAGATAGTTCCTCGGGGTCAGGCGCAGGTTCTCCAGCCCCACGGTGTCATCACGCAATGATATTCGACCGTAGATCTCACTCACGGTCATTATTTTGGCGTCCAGGATCTTCTTGAACAGGCTTTCCAGCCCCTTGGCGGACAACTGGTACTTGTCCATCAACTCCGAGTCAGTCATACCGGAGCGTATGTCGGTCACAATGTCCTTCGCCTTTATGGTGCGCTTGGTGGGCATGATTTCTTATCCGAATGCGCTGACTCAGGGGGAGTATACCAGAACCGTGCCTGTATCACCGCGGCGGACTTGGAGCGACGGTCATGGGAACCCAACTCGGCCACGGAGCAAACTTTTTACTGTGTTCCAGGACTTCACGCGCCCTCTTAGAAACCTCTGGGTCTTTGTCGTCAGCGAGAGTCGTAAGGATTTCGATGGTGCGATCATTCGGGGTGCCGCTACTTTGTGTCAGGTTCATGCGGCACGGGGTAGCTCCTGGTCCCGGATGTCCGAGGAGCCCGCATCCTCGGTACCGTAAAGCCGCTGTCTTTCCGAGATGCGTCGGTGTTCCCAGAACGAGTTCCAGTCCCTGTTGATGTGAACTGCTCTCAGACGTATCATG
>JAIWNO010000275.1 GCA_020216785.1 Desulfomonile sp. | reverse complement strand
CTCACTGCGGGATGTACATGAGCGGCATTCCAGGTTATCTTGTGCAAAAACATACGGCTCAATGCGGAGGCCCCGGGGGGGACTGGCTCAAAATGGAAGAGGAGATGATCTCTGAGAGGCGTATCGCCTACTACGAGAAGTTGATCATGGAGCGAATCGAGCAGGAGAAGGCCGAGCAGGAAGCACAGGAGAAGAAGGAGCGGTTCGACAGAATCAGGGAAGAGCAATTGGCGCGGCAGCAGCAACGGGACCGCAAGAAACGGCTTAAAGAGGCGACAAAGCGTGAATGGAAAGAGCGGTGGAAGGATAAATGACCTCAGGGCCGGGTCGGTCATCGGACAAAAAAAAAGGGGACGTCACGCTTACGTCCCCGGAGATTGGGTGGATTAGAAGGATTGGGGTTGGGCAAAAGAGGCTTTGCCTCGTTTTGCGTTCATGTTCCGAATCGGCGCTCCCTTCTAGACCATACCCCTGGAGGTCGCCCCGATCCGCTTCCTTTTTCCTTGCCTTCGACCTTTCGTCTCTCGTGAGAAAGCAGGGTCACGGCACACTATTATTTGATGTCCTTTACGTCCGATCGTCCAATTTCATGCGCAGTTTGCTCCGTCCGGCCGGTGCTCTTTGTGCTACCAATAGTGTCCGAAGGTGCTCCCGAGTGCCCCATCCGCAAATGGCATCCCGTCCACCGGCTCACTGAACAGCGCGCCCGACACAAGACGGGCCGGGATCGCCAAGAGCTGCGTGCAGAGCGCGAGACAACCGGGCATCGGGGGAGGTCCGCACCGAGGACCGATGAACGGTCTCCGTACCATCGGTCTCGGAGCCATGTATTGGACGGGCGCACACGCGGGCGCGACTGCCGGCCGAACCTTGGTTATCGGGCGCACCGGAGGAGGCGGAGGAGCACACACGGGAGAGACCGGAGGAGCGACCCAAGCTCGGCGCGCGAACGGTCCGGGCCCACAACGAGGACGGCACGGCGGAGGGGCGAGCAGGCCGCGCATGAATGCCGACGGAAGAGTCAGACAGACGCCGCATATACCGGTACAGCTATTAATGATTGCTCCACAGGCGGTTAGCGGATTGGGTGGCCCACCGTGGGGAGGGCCGCACGCGGGAATGGCCGGTCCGCACACCGGGGGACCGTATGAGGGTGGGTATGCTGCCGGGCCTCCGGCAATGCCCCTGTCGGCCGACGCCATGCAAAGGCAAAGCGCAAGGCAAGAAAGAACGAGTGCGACTCTCACCACCATACCTTATCCTCCTTTTGCTCAGGATCCTTCAGGAAGAGCTTGAAGGCGTAGACTCAGTCGAAGGATACTGAATATTAACCCGTTGTCGGGCTTCATTGAAGGAGGCGTTTAACACGGCTAAAATTGTGTGTCAAGCAAAATAATTGATGTTGTGATGTTAGGAAAAAATCATGAATAGCTGGTAATCACGACTATATAATTGATTAATTATCTTTGTTTTTCTTATAATAGGGGGTCTCGGGCTTAAGCCCGCCCCATTGGTCGCGGGCGCGTTCGAGCCAAATACCGATGCAGCGCTCCGCCCACGCGGGGGATGCCGCACCGTGCATGGAGGACCACCCACTCCCATGAAGAAAATTCTCGTTTTGCTTTTCATCATGGCGCTCCCTCTTGTGCTTCCGGCTTTCGCGGAGCAGGAGGCAATATCGCTCTACAACAGGGGGGTCGACGAACTCGAGCACAACCGGATCGACAGCGCTCTCGAGCTTTTCACCCAGGCCATCCAGCTCGACCCGCTCGATCACTACGCGTACAACAACCGCGGAGTCGCGTTCAAGCGCAAGAAGCTCTATGACAGGGCAATCGCGGACTTCACCAAGGCTTTGGAGCTTCAGCCCGATTACATCAACGCGCTGGCCAATCGCGGCGCCACAAGGCACAAGCAAGGTGACCTCGATGGAGCAATCCAAGACCTGCAGGCCGCGTTGCAGCGTCAAAGCCGCGATGCAACTATACGTACCTGGCTCGCGTTGGCGTACATCGACAAGGGGGATTTGGACGCCGCAGTGAAGGAACTGAATAAGGTTCTCTCCGCCGACAAGAAGAACGCTGGCGCGCATCTGGCTTTGGCGCGTGTGTACGAGCGTCAGAGGGATTACGACCGGGCGATCGACAACTATGGAAAGGCGATGAAGCTGGAAAAACAGCCGGCGCAAGTAGCGGTAATCGAGCGGAAGATGCAGAGTTTGCAGGTTGCATATGCCGAACGGCTTCATGCGGAGGGCCTGGAACGCTACCGTCAAGGCGATGAGAAGCAGGCCATTACGATTTGGAGCAACGCGCTCAAACGGAATCCCGCCTTGATTAAAGCATTACGGGATAGAGGTCTGACGTTCCACAAACTCGGTCAATATGACAAAGCTCTTGCAGACTTCACCACCGCATTGGAACTCGAACCGACCAACGCGGAACTTTGGCGCGTACGTGCGGACACGCATTATAAGATGAATCAGCCGGATCGGGCCCTTTCGGACTACGACCGCGCGCTGGAGCTTAACAGCTCGGATGCGATCGGCTACAACAACCGTGCCCTGGTGAGGCACGAGCTAAAGCAGCTCGAAAAGGCGCTCGAAGACTACTCTAAGGCGATTTCCCTCGACGGGAGGAACCCCACCTTCTTTGAAAACCGGGCGCTTGCATACCTCGCTATGGGTCGGACAAACGAGGCGCTGGCCGACTACCGCCGCGCGTTGGAGATGACCAATGACGAGGGCCGACGAACCGAAATCGGCGAGCGGATTGCCGCGCTCGAACGACAGGCACAGCGTCCCGACTCGAGCTTCTTCCTGCCCGAACTCTATGAGATGAGGCTTTCTTCCGCGGAGCAGAAAGGAGATAGGCAGCCGGAGAATTCTACGACACCGAGGTAAGCTGAACGGAAGGGGGGAATTTGGTTCCGCAGCTGTGTTTCATGGCTGCCTTAAGCGCTTTCCTTCATGGGTCTATGCAATCTTTTTCACCTCTTTGCCGATCTTGTGAAGGAATTCCGGAGCGAAATCTGCGCCATTGGGCCATTCGATGGTGTTCGTATCAGGATTTACTTGAACCTGTTTGAAGAGATCGACATCTTTTAAGGGCTCAAACACCTCACCGTACAACTCGTCCGCCAAGTCGACCTCTCGGATCGTGCCATCGTCAAACTCCAGTCTGAGCTGATAATCATGGAGGTATGTAACCTTGGTGACGTGCAGGAACATGGTGATCCCCTATGGTAGTGGAGCGACCTTTTGCAGCGGTTTGCGTTCCGACGCCTTCGCCCAATTCTCGATCAACTCCTGTTGATGCATTTCGGACCACTCGAAAATCATCCGAAGCGCACGCCTCGACATATATCCTTGCACAGTTCCATTCATTTCATTATTTCAATCGAGCATTCTTGATCTCCATATCTCGCATGGAAATGCGGCGGCCCGTGATCGTTGTAGTTCATGAATATGATGATCCCGTAAGACCTTGAAATCTCCGGCACTACAGCTTCCTAACCCTATAACATACAGCGATCAGCGGTTCAGGTTACACCGTAGACGGCGGTTCCACTAAACTCAAGCTTGAATTATGCTGAAGACTTGTTTCGACGCAAGGGGCTGGTATTACTGGTGCGCCCGAGACGATTCGAACGTCCGACCTCAACATCCGGAGTGTTGCGCTCTATCCTACTGAGCTACGGGCGCTTAATTCAACTCTAGCGCAAGCGCGCTTTCGAGTCAATTGGTAAACCGCGACAGTTGGGTGCCGCGTGCCTTTCCCAAACCCTCATCTCGGGTTCACCCCGTCGCCTACATCCGTGGAGACGTTCCTCAACGCGACAGAACTACACTTCGCAGACCGGTCCGGTCTCGGACGGTGGGTTTACGGGCAGCCGGACGGTGAAAGTGGTTCCCCGCCCCACCTGACTATCCACTTCGATATCGCCGTTGTGGTTCTTGACGATTCCATAGCTCACCGCGAGACCGAGTCCCATACCCAAACCTTCGCTGGAGTCCTTGGTGGTGAAAAACGGGTCGAAGATTTTGTCCACCACGGACTCGGGCATGCCTTCGCCCGAGTCCTGGAAGTCCACCATTACCCAGTCCGAGTCGTGCCGCGTCCGTATCGTGAGCGTCCCCGAGCCGTGCATGGCATCCACCGCGTTTAGAACAATGTTCATGAAGACCTGCTCCATAAGCGACGGGTCTGCGACAACCTCGGGAACGGATTGATCGTAATCCTTCACAAGGTTGATACCGAAGAACCGCTCCTGGCGCACTACAATGTTGAGCGTCTGTTCCACGACGTCCTGAATCGCGATGGGCTGCTTGCGTACGGGGGTCTCTCGGGCAAATTCCAGGATACCTTGGACAATGCCGCGGATCCGCGTGGTTTCTCGCACGATAATATCAAGGTCTTTCCTGGTCGATTCGTCTTTGACGAATTTCTTGCGGAGGAGCGAGGCAAACGTAAGCACTCCGGTGAGGGGTTGATTGATCTCATGCGCGATCCCCGCGGAAAGCCTTCCCAATGAGGAAAGCTTCTCCGAGCGCAGGAGCTGCTTTTCCAGCTGCTTTCGCTCGGTAAGGTCCGTGAAGATGCCTACCGACCCCGCTTCCTGGCCTTGGTCGTAGAGAATCGCAGCCGAGAGATACACGGGGATTTCATGTCCATCTTTGTGGACCACCACCCCCTCTCGCTTCTTGAGAATGCCAAGTCCACCGCACTCGGTAGACCTGAGGTCCTTCATGACTCGTTTTGCTTCGCCCGGCGGGTACAATTTGACTATGTTCATCTTTCCGATAACTTCGCTCTTGTTGTACCCGAGGAGCTTCTCCGCCGCAGAGTTAAAGATGACAATTTCGCCGCCTTTGCGGACTGAGACGATGGCGTCGGGCGAGTTTTCGATAAGATTTGCCCTGAATTGGTACGCCTTTTCCAGTTCCACATTCGCCTCTCGAACCAGGGTCTCGAGGTTTTCCGTGTATTCCCGGATCTTTTTCTTGAGCGCGAGCTTCTCCATTGCCTGCTTGAGCGCAACAGACAAGAGCTCATCGCTTATCGGTTTTGTGAGAAAGTTCGATGCCTCCTTGCGCATGCACTCGATAGCCATATCCATGTCGCCGTGCCCCGTGATGATAAGGACTTCGGTGTCCGGATCGGCCGCTTTGATACGAGAGAGCACTTCGAGGCCGCTCATGCCGGGCATCCTCACATCGAGGAGCACGATCTTGGGAGCGTGTTCCTTAAACACCGCAAGTCCCGTGGGGCCGTCCTCCGCGTCGAGCACCTCGTACCCGTCGAGTTCCAAGGTCATGCGCATCATGGTGCGAATGCTCTCTTCGTCGTCAATGATTAGGATCTTCGTCATGCGCTATCTCCAATGCCCGATCCAGAGCTGGAAATTTGAGCGTGAAAGTGGCGCCGCCTTGATCGTGGCCGTTCACTTCGATGGTTCCCTGGTGCTCCCTGATGATGCCGTAACTCACCGAGAGCCCGACTCCGGTGCCCTCCCCTACTTTTTTGGTGGTGAAGAACGGCTCGAATATCCGTGAGCGCAATTCCGGTGGTACTCCCGGCCCGGTATCCGAGACGATTACCACAACGCGGTCGCTCTCCTGGTAAGACTTGATGGCGAGAACCTTCTGCGTCGGCTGCCCAGGCCCAGCCTCTCGTTCCTGCTGAAGCATCGCGTCACGGGCATTGATGACCAGGTTGATGAAGACCTGCTCCAGCCGGTTGGCGTCCCCCATGATCTGTGGAAGATTCTCCTCCAGCGTCAGTTCGCAGATAATTCCGGCCTTGTTCAACTGTGTTCCCAGAAGCGTAAATGCCCCTTGGATGGGTGTATTGATGTCGATGGGACTCATCGTGCTTTCGGCTTTGCGTCCAAACTGGCGCAGATGACCGATAATGAGCGCCGCACGATCAACGTTCTTTCCCAATTCCTCCGCGGTGAGGAGAAGCTCTTCATGAGAAATCGGGTGGCCCTTCCGGACGCTCTTGAGCAGAAAATCCGAAGCGATCTTGATGACGTTGAGCGGCTGGTTCAGCTCGTGTGCAATTCCCGTGGCCATTTCGCCAAGGGTGGCCATTTTGCCGGTTTGAACGAGCATCGCTTCTTGCTCGAGCTTCTCGGTAACGTCCCAAACCGCAGCGATGACAGCCGGTCGTTCTTTGAACCAGCTTAACCGCGCCTGCACGTGGCTCATAAATACCGAGCCGTCACGGCGTTTCTGCTGGATTACCGGCGGCGGGCCGCCTTTGTTCGCGGCCAGGACCTTGAAAGTTTCAAACTGTTGGCGACGCCCCACCGGCGGCATGAGGTCGATGAAATTCTTCCCGAGCAGTTCTTCACGGGTGTACTGGTATTCCTGCTCGGCTCGCGCGTTCACATCGACTATTCTGAAGTCGTCGGCACTAAGCACGAAGAGCGGAAACGGCCCGTCATTGAACAGAAACCGATACTTCGCCTCAGATTCACGCAAATGTGCTTCCGAAGCCCTCAGGTGGGCCAGCATCCGATAAAAGGAAATCTTCAACTGAGCGATCTCGTCGCCGGTCGCTGCCTCCGCGGCTTCAAGGCGCTCATCCCTGAGCGAGGACCACTCCTGCATGCGCTCCAGGGTCCTACCCGCCTCCTTGCTGATCTGATCGGCTCGCTTGGTGAGTTCCCTCAGCGGCGAGGTAATTCTTTTTGAGATTAGCTCGATGAATCCCCAGCTTATTGCAACAATGATGACGCTCGCGACCAGGTGGAGCATCTTGAGGTTTGCCACGACCGCCTGGTCGCCTTTAAGGCGAGGAAAGATATAGATCTGGAGCACAAGCGCTATCATCACTACGCACCCGATGAGAACCAGCAAGGTGCTAATGAGGATACGATTCTTGAATGACAGAAATGTGCGCCGGCGATCCGAAGGCTTCATGAAATGGAGCAACAGAGTTCCTATTCGCTCGCTCCGCTCCATGCGCGACTCGGGTTCTGCAGAGGGGTTAGAGGATCTGACCTGAGCCATCTCGTCGTCACCTCCATCCACGCGCGACAGCCTCGCGCGGTCGTTCTGCAAGCGGCTACCAACCGGCCTGCGCAGCCTGAGAAATCTGTGAATCGGGCAGCGCCACTCGATTAGAGCAAGCCGCTCTTATCGAAATGATCCCACAAATCGTCGCGTAAGGCCTCGTATTCATCTTTTACGTCTTCGTACGAGCGGGCGTTCTGGATGGCCATCGCCACCTGTTCAGCAAATCGGTACAAGAAGTCAATCTCTTCCTGGGAGAATTCGCGCGGCTCATCCGTGTAGACCCGCAGCGCCCCAATAACCTTGTTCCGGATAATGAGCGGAACGCTTAGAATCGACGCAACTCCTTCCCGCATCGCTTCCCGCGGATATTGCACACGGGGATCGGACGCCGCGTCCTTCACCCACACGTGCTTGCCGCTCAGTATCACCTCACCCATGCTCTTGGATGAATCGATCGGCCCTTTGTCCACATAGTTCTTGCTGAGGCCGTGGTGCGCAAAAACCCGGAGTTTTTCCCGGTTCTTGTCGAGCAAGCTCAAAGTGCTTCCTTTGACCTTCATCACCTTGACCACGCCCTGAACAATGAGGTCGAGAACTTCCTTGAGATTGAGGGTCGAGGAGATTGCCTGCTTCACGTCCTCGAAAGTGTCTTCCCGGTAACGTTTATCGAAGCGGGCCTTCCGGGCGTCCATAACCTTTTGGACCAGCGCGCTCAGCTGCTCAGGCGTGAAAGGCTTTTTGATATAATCAACCGCTCCGATTTTCATGGCTTTTACCGCGGAATCAATAGTGGCGTAACCCGTCAGCATAATCATCGAAAGGTCAGGATCGACCTCAGTGAGGGCCTCCATTGCCTGCAGCCCGTCCATTCCCGGCATCTTCATGTCGGTAATAAGAATGTCGAAGCTTTGCCTTTTGAGTGCTTCGACAGCCTCCTCGCCTTTGCGACATGTCACCACCTCATAGTTCTCGTCTTCCAAGACGCGGGAAACGCTGTCCAGCACGATCTGCTCGTCGTCGAGAACCAGAATTCGCCCTTGCTTCTTTTCCATGATGCAATCTCCTGAGTGGTGAGCGTTTGACAAGAGTTCCGACCGCTAAGCCGTTTCCGGTTGTGTCGGCAATCGGGCCGGCGCATCGCCCTGACTTCGCATCAGCGGCACTCTGACCGAACGCGCATCGGCTCGGACAGATCTCTTGCCTATCGTTGCGGGTCCGTGCGTTAGAGACGCGTCCTTACTGAGCCATACAGCCCTGAAAGGGGCTGATTTTGCTCATTGGATTGATCTTTGGGAGGCGCCACCCCTTTCCGAGCGCATCCGCGGTGCTTGCAGCGCGACCGTCACGCTGCTCCGGGAATGTGTTTCCTCAGGCTTTCGATGTCGGTGCGGACCTGCTCATACGACATGGCGTTTTCGATAGCCCTTGAGCTTTGCTCCGCGAACTTGAGCAAAAGATCCATCTCCTCGTCCGTAATCGAAGTTCGGTCGCTGCTGTAAAGCCGCAGCATTCCAAGAACCGCGTCTTTCACTTTGAGCGGGACGGAGATGATGGCAACGATCCCCTCTTCCTTGGCGGCTTCAGGCTGCTGCAAGCGCGCATCGAATTCCGCCTGGGTGACGGTGACCGCCTTCCCTTCCGCGAGCACATCGGGGAACTTGTTCGCGGGCAGGGCGTCCACTCGCTCAAGGTGCTGGGCGCTCAGTCCTTTTGCGGCCATGAGGTCAAGCGTGTCGCTCTTCTTGTTGTGGAGGTACAGCGCGCATCCCCTCATTTTCAGAAGGGCTGTGACGCTTCCGCTAATAAGGCCAAGGATCTCCTTGAGATCAAGACTGGACTTGATCGCCTTCTCAGCCTCCGCATAGGTCTGTTCGATTTCCCGGTCGCGGCGCAGCTTGCGCACCTTTGCCATCGCCTTTTCGATGACGTCGAGGAGCTCTTCAGGCGTGAACGGCTTCGGCAGATAATCGAGTGCCCCGAGTTTCATGGATTCCACTGCGGACTCGACAGTGGCAAACCCGGTGAACATCACCACGCCGCAGAGGGGATGATCGCGGGCCACTGCCTCCACGGCTTTCATGCCGCTGTCGTCCGGCATCATGAGGTCCGTGAGGACGAGATCGAAGGAAGTTTCGGCAAGGCGTTTCAAGGCGTCCGCGACCCGAAGCGCCCCTTCGACCTGGTACCCCTCCACCTCCAGGATCCTCCGCACGCTCTCGTGGACAATGTGTTCATCGTCGATCACCAGAATCGTCGCCTTTGGTTGCCCGAGGGCGCTCATCACAGCCTCCTTTCGTGACGTTCGTTCGATTTACCGACACAGATCACGTCCGCCTCACCAATTTCACATTACAGACGGTCGTGTTCTCCTGCAAGAGTCTATATGCTCCCATGTCCGGGAAGTTCGTCGGAGCAAAGACTATGCCTTTCGGAATAGTCGCCGACACCTTTACCGGCGCGGAAAAAGAGCCGCCTCGAGAGCTAACCGTAACTTCATCGCCATCGGCGAGCCCGAGGAAGTCCGCGTCTTCCGGGCTGATCTCGAGTTCACCGCGTGGAGTGAGCAAGCGCAAATTCGCGGATCGCGTGGAGGTTGAGCCGAAGTGGAACATCTCCCTACCCACGATCATTTCGAATGGGTATTCTGTGGAATCCGGGTCAGTTGGGGATTCTGAAGTACGTACCGGCGCGAATGCGTATGGTTTGCCTCCACGTAGTCGGTCACCCGTGTCAGTGAACGGATGGGCCAACCGTCCGTCACCTTCGAGATCTCGCCGCCTCAGCCCCCTATAGAAAGGAATCGTAAGCGTCATCTCTCGAAAGACGTCAGCCGCCGTAAAGTAGCCCATTGGCTTGCCCATCGCTCGAGCAACTTCTTCCAGAATGCTCCAGTCGGGCCTCGCTTCTCCAGGAGGTTGAAGGGCCGGATTGAGTTTCTGGATCCGATGCTCGATATTGGTCAACGTCCCCTCTTTCTCTGCAAACGACGCGGCAGGAAACACAACATGCGCTTTCTGTGCGGTTGGGCTCAGAAAGATGTCCTGAGCAATGACAAACTCCGCCCGCCCGATCGCAGACGCGAACCGACCGGCGTTGGGATAGTCGGTGAGAGGGTCCGCTCCGGCCATGTACAGGGCGCGCACCCGACCGTTCTCCAGTCCGACGACCATCTCCGGCACGGTCAACCCCCGTGTAAAAGGAAGGCCGGTCCTCCACACAGATTCGAACAGATTGCGGGCTTCAGCCGCATTTTGATACCCCGGCAAATACTCAGGCATTACTCCCATGTCGCAGAGACCGACGATGTTGCCTTTTTCGAATATCGGGTAAATCCCCGCGTTGGGGCGTCCCATATTGCCGGTGAGCAATGCGAGATTGGCAAGATTCATTGCGCACTGGAGCCCGGTCTCCTGGAGAATCACGTCTCCGCCGAAAATTATGGCCGCGTTCTGCGCCTCGCCGATGATTCTCGCCGCGGACACGAGATCTTCTTCAGACACGCCGGTTCTCCGGAGGATCGCGCGCATAGGGACCTTGTCGAGAAGGCCCTTCATCGGGAGAAAGTGAGTAGTCTGGCCGCGGACAAATTTTGTGTCCCATAACTCCTGATCCAGGATTACTTTCATCATCCCGAGCGCAAGCTCGCTCTCGGAGTAGGGCCTGATTCGAAGGCGCAGTCGAGCGAACTGGTCGAGGCTTGTCCCTCTGGAATTGGCAACAATAACGTTACTGTCGTATCTCCTTGCCGCGGTTTTGATCTTCCATCCGAGTGCCGGAGTCTCCTCAAGGGGATCGATACCCACCACCAAAATCGCTCCCGTCTGAAGCAACTCGCCGAGGGTGTTGGTCGCCCCCTTTATGCCGCAGGTAAGCTCCAGGGCTCGCTGCACGCGCAGGAAACTGAATCGAGCCTCGCTGTCCACATTGTTTGCCCCAACCACAGAGCGAAAGAACTTCTGAAACGCGTAACAGTCCTCGTTGGTCAACCGTGCCGACGCGAGACCCGCCACGCTTTCGGGGCCGGATTTACTAATGATATTTTTGAGCCTGTCCGCTGCGAAATGCGTCGCCTCCTCCCACGATACAGGTTTCAGCTCGCCGTTCGACCGAATCAACGGCGTCAACAGCCTGTCTTCGCTGTGGATGAAGTCGAAGCCGAACCGGCCGCCCACGCAGAGCGTCCCCTTGTTGTGGGTGTCCATGTCCGTGGTGACCCTGAAGACCTGCCCGTCCTTCACGTTAAGTTCCATGCGGCAACCTGCGGAGCAAAGCGGGCAAACGGTGGACACCTTCCTCAGTTCCCACGATCGCGCCCAACGGCGGAAAACCTTGTTGGACATCGCTCCCGAAGGGCACGCTTCGACGCACTCACCGCAGAAATCGCACCAGAGCGGTCCGCCGTCCCGAGTATCGATGCGAGCATCATAGCCCACCCCACGCAGGATCAGGGCGCTCGCGCCGATCACTTCATGGCAGACCTTCACACATCTCAGGCAGGTAATGCAGAGGCTCTGGTTGTACTCGATAAGAGACCAGTTTGGTGTTGGAATCGATGCCCGCGGCTGTAGGGGAACATCGGTCCCGTAAATGCCCAGGCGATATGTGAGGTTCTGGATGTCGCATTCTCCACCGGCGGGACACGTAGGACATTCCAGAGGATGGTCCGCGAGGATAAGCTTCATTACCTCTTCGCGCATCACGCGCAATTCCGGCGTATCAGTCCGTACGCGCATACCATCCACTGCGACGGTGTTGCAGGAGGTCATGGGGCGATCGTACCCGTCAATTTCAACAATGCACATCCGGCAGGAGTCCGACGGAGAGATCTTGGGGTAGTAACAGAGGGTGGGAATCCAGATGCCGGCTTGAGTAGCCGCCTCAAGGATCGTGGATCCTTCGGTGGTCGAGACTTCAGTGTCGTCAATCGTCAGCAGGGCCATGATTCGTCCTCGGCTTGATGGAGAAGGAGTTCCTTATTAGGGCGGAACTCCGGGTTCATTTCGGAGGTGAAGCCGCCTCTTGAGCACCGGTCAATCGGCGAGACCGACCATTACCAAGTGAAAGCATCTCAAGCAGCGGCTGGACTCGACGTACGAGCCGGCCTGGGTGAGACCCGATTCCACTTCCTCGAAGGTGGTCAACCGCTCCCTCATGTCCAACTTCTTTGGCGGCGTGATGGGTCCTTTCCGCCCTTCGGACCGAGGAGTGACCCGAATGGTCGTGTCCTTCTCAATGGTCGCAAGTATGTCTTCCATCAATTGATCGTCTGAAACCGTGCAGAACCCCCGCTGCAGGTACTCATGGATAGCTTTGGCCGCACGCTTCCCACCAGCGATACCATGCACCACCGTCAACGGCCCGCTTACCGCGTCACCTCCGGCAAAGACCCCAGGTCGAGTGGTCATCATACTGCGAGGGTCTACTTTGATAGTCCCCCACCGCGTAACCTCCACACCGTCTTGAGGAGTTACAAAGTCAAGTTGAGTCTTTTGGCCGATAGCGGGAATGAGCGTATCCGCCTCCATTTCGAATTCGGAGCCTTCCACCGGTACCGGCCGTCGCCGGCCCGATTTGTCGGGCTCCCCCAGCTCCATGCGGATGCATCGGAGTCCCTTCATCACGCCGTTGTCCGCAATGATTTCTATTGGCTGAGTGAGAAAATGAAACTGGATGCCCTCTTCGGCAGCGTCTTCCACCTCGAGATGGTCCGCGGGCATCTCCTTCTCGGTGCGCCTGTAAACCACGTGGACCTCGGAAGCCCCCATTCTCACGCACGTACGAGCACAATCGATCGCGGTGTTGCCTCCACCCACAATGATCACTCGATTGCCGATTTCCACCGGCTCTCCGAGATTGATTTCTCTGAGAAAATCGATTCCGCCCTTGAATACGCCGGCAATCCTGTCTTCTTCACCCTTGATCCCGAGAGATACCGAGCTGTGAGAGCCTATTCCCAGAAAAACCGCCTTGAATCCCCTCTGGAACAAGTCCTGAAGCGTG
>JAIWNO010000274.1 GCA_020216785.1 Desulfomonile sp. | reverse complement strand
AAATCCCGACCAAGTCGCACACCCTGTTCGAGCTTCACTCCGAGGGAGAGGATGACATCAATGTCCCGCATGAGCACGTCCTTGGGCTGGCGGTACGGAGGGATGCCGACGCCCACCATGCCGCCGGAGAGCGGCAGCGCTTCGAAGATGGTAACCTCGTGCCCAAGGCGATTGAGGTAGTATGCCGCGGCCAAACCCGCGGGCCCCGCTCCAACCACTGCGACGGGCGGTTCAGTTAACTCCCGCTTTTCGAGAGGTGGATCCAGCTTGTGAAGCATCTCGTAGTCGGCGGCCACGCGCTTAAGAATCTTGATTGGAATGGTCGCTGTGCCGAAATTCGCCAATGTACAGGCCTTCTGGCACGGCGCGGGGCACACCCGGCCCGTCACGCCGGGTAGGGGCATTTCCTCACGGATGGTCGCAAGCGACTCCGCGTACCGAACCTCTTGGAGCATTTCCACATAAGTGGGTATGTTGATATGACAGGGACAGGTCGTCATGCAGGGAGCGGATATCTTGAATAGATATCGGACAGGCCGATCCGGGACGCGTTGGTCGATCGCCTTGACGAAGTCGTCCCGAAAAAGGTTCAAGCCGTCTTTGATCAATTCGCCGGCAGTCTGACAAACCGAGCACTTCGCCGAGCGGTCCAGCACCGCCGCCACACGGCCCAGCACATCCAGGTCTTCTGTGGTTCCCTGGCCGCTCATGATCCGGTTCAGTGTGACCAGGACGACCTGCGTCCCTTTGATGCCGGAAAGGCACTTTCCGCAGCAATATTCGGCCTGAATCCGCCGGACGTACTCGTAGGCGAGCGGTACGAAGCTCATCGTCTCATCAAAGAGGAAGAAGCCCTTTCCACTCATGAGCACCACCACGGAATCCGGAAATGCATCCGGAGAGGGAAAGCGCACCTCGCCCCCGACGCCTCCCTCTCTTCCGCTGCGAAGATCTCTGACAGTCGATCCCCACCGTCCAACAACAATTTCCTTCATCAGCTCCTCCGATTGCACGGCGGCGTGGAGCACGCTCCAGGCGCGTCGCTCCCGCCGGTGAGAAAAGAGGTGGTAGTCCGCCTCGGCCGACGCTGCCACTCAAGTTCCCTTGGTGACGGACGGATGCGCACTCCTGTGCCGATGCGAAACCGAGACTATGGCGCTGCCGGATGGCGCAAGCGTCACCTCGTTGCATTCGCATCGATGTGAGGAAGATCCGCAGCGGACATCCGCCACGGGGATTAAAGACGGTCAGCTCCGGGAAACTGTTTCCCGAATAATTCCGACAGCTGGTCTGCAATCTCGCATCAAATCCCCCGACCATGCGCCCTGAAGATCGGGCTATTCACGGGTGAGGCATAAAAAGGCTGACGAGTCGCCTCTTCCGCGGGATTGGAGATTATCGGCCCCGCAACGGGCAGCCAATGCATCCCGGGCGGAGCCACTGAGGCTATTGTTCCGGAGCAATAGGGTTCGTCGTGAGCACTTAACCATGTGAGCTAATCGCAATCGGAGGTCGCATCTATTTCATTTATAGCAAAAGCTGTACGGTTTTCTCAAGAGATGGAGAGGGCATTTCACCTCCATCTTGACAAAAAAAGTTGAGAAAGCTGAGAAGCGGGCTCTCCTCCCCTGTCCTTGACATCGCGGGGCTCACGTTGCTAATATTTCAATAACTTCATTGATCATGACTTCGGAGAGGGAGATCGCTCGTACCCTTTACGAATCCGGGAGAGATCTGATGGATCCGTTCGCGCTCTTCGATTCTACAGACATTTACAAGCTGGTCGTTCTTTATTTCTCCCGCTCCCGCGGTCTCGCTATCGTAGGCCGCCATGCGCCGGGAGACAATGTCGAAGTGGTCCAGATCTCCGGCGAAGTTGATCCGCAGACCGGCAACTTCGTCGCTCTGGACTACACGAGCCTGCTTAAGAATGATAACTTCCCCCTTATCAGCAAGATCGACTTTGAGAAGCTTGTCGACTACATCGGCAACCGGATTGACGATCAGACCAGGATGAGCGTCATCGAGCCCGAAGTGATGCGGGCACTTACCGCCCAGAGCACAATTGAGCCGGGGGATTACTTGCACTAGAGCACCTCGTAGGCCTGGGATCGACGAGAGTCACTACGTTGATGTGGCAGGAGACGATGCCTTGCATTTAACGGAGAGGAAAAGCCATTATCATTTTTAACCTGTTATTATCATAAGTTATCGACACCTCTTAATCAACGGTCAAGCCAATTCCCGCCCCTGCTTTACCTTGGCGTTTCAATTAATCGATATCTATGATACATTTTTCGTTGTCGATTCGGCGGAGAGAAGGATGATCCGCTATGAGCGGCAGTCAAAGCAAACCCTCTTTCGTTCAGATGATCATCGTCCACCTAGGAACAGACGGTCGCGGCCGAGGTGTCTCCCGATGAGCCGGAAGTGGATCTCTGCCGCCTCTTTACCGGTATTCTGCCTGACAGTCGGGCTGTTGTTGGTCTCGTGCAAAGGACCGGGGCCTCAAAAGGCTGAGTCTCCGACCCCGTCGGTGGAAACGCCCGTCTCGCCGCCTCACCCACAACCGGAGGCACCGCTTGGTGTCATCGATGCCATCCGACAACGCGGTGAATTGCGGGTAGCCATGCAGGTGGGATACGTGCCGTTCCAAATGCCGGGACCGAAAGGCAGCCTTATCGGATTCGACGTGGATTGCGCTGAGATCGCGGCGCACGCCCTTGGAGTGGGGCTGAGGATCGTGCGTCTGAGCTGGGAAGAGCTGATACCGGCCCTGCTCAACGGCAAGGCCGATGTAGTCATGTCAGGCATGACGATCACCCCCGAACGGAATCTCGAGGTGGTCTTTACGGCCCCGGTTATCGAGACGGGACGCATGTTCCTCGTTCATCGCAAGAACGCGGACCGCTTCAAGCGGCTCTCCGATTTCGACCGAGGAAACGTGTTCCTGGTGACTCGGAACGGCGGACTGGGCAAGCTTCGGCTCAATGAGTTGGCGCCGAAAGCCGGGGTCCGCGAGTTCGCGGATCAGGAGACTGCTATCACTGAAGTGATCCAGGGACGAGCCCAAGCGTATATTGACGAAGAATTCAATGTCCGCATGGAGGCAGCGAAGCGCTCCAACGTTTTGGTCGGCGTCTTTACACCGCTCACGCATGAGAGCATCGCGTGGGCCATCCGCCCGGGCGACTCCCACTGGCTTAACTGGCTGGACAATTTGATCCGAATGATGCACAAAGACGGGAGCTTGGAAAACCTTAGGACAAAGTGGATGCAGGATTACTATCTTGACGTGGTGGGATCGCGGGATACGCGCTGAGCCGAGGCCGCCGGACCCCTTTTCCCGCACCATCGAGGATACCTATGACCAACTGCACTGTCGATCGAACACCAAGCCTACGGCTGGTGGATTCTCACGCGCACCTTGAACTTGAGCCCCTTATCAATGATTCCGCCACAGTGATGCAACGCGCGACTGCGGCGGGAGTTATTGCCGTGATCACCGTCGGGATCGACCTTGCGGACGCCCAGGCTGCGCTGAAAATTGCCGAGACCTTTGACAACGTCTTCGCCGCGGTGGGTTTTCACCCGCATAATGCGAAGGACGCCACTGGATCACTCATCCATGAAATGGAACGCGCGGCCGCACATCCAAAGGTAGTCGCGTACGGTGAGATAGGACTCGATTTTTTCAGAAATTTGTCACCCCAGTCGATTCAGCGGTCGGTGTTCAACGAGCAATTGCATGTGGCGAAAGCTCTCGACAAGCCTGTGGTAATCCATCTGAGGAACGCGTACGAAGAAGGCCTGGACATGATCGAAAAGGTGGCCCCGTTTCCCGCGGGTGGAGTGGTGCATTGCTTCTCCGGAAACGAGAAGGACGCTGCGCGAGCGCTGGATCTCGGTTTCCATCTGTCCATTCCGGGCACGGTAACATACCGGAAGAGCGACAAACTCAGATCAATCGTCAAAGACCTTCCGCCCGATCGTATTCTTATCGAGACAGACTGCCCGTTTCTTTCCCCCGAGCCTTTGCGCGGCAAGACCAATGAGCCGGCTCACATCGTCCATACCGCCCGGGAAGTTGCTCGAATCCGCCAAGTCTCTTTGGAAGAGATCGCGGAGATTACCACGCAAAACGCGGTACGATTGTTCGGTCTGCCACTCTGAGGTGATAGGAAACCTCCACGCATTTGGGCAAAATGCTTTATATGGGAATTACCGAACCTGCTTCGGACGCACCGTCAGCACCGGGCAGGCGGACGAGCGGAGCACGTTTTCTGCAGTGCTCCCCATTATTAGGTGCTTGATTCCCGTCCACCCGTGCGTCCCCATCACGATGAGGTCCACCGCGTTCTCTCGGGCAAAGCGGACTATCTCCGACGACGGCACACCAGTGACGCAATGAGCCGTCACATTGTGTCCTTCTTCCCGAAATTGGTCGGCAACAAGCTGCAAAGCCTGATCGCATGATTCCCGAATATTATCGAGCAGGCGCTTGATGTCTACCGGGACTTCCCCTTCCGGCGACGAAAAACCGATCCGCTTGGAATTGATCACATGTAATACAAGTAAATTGGACCCGAAAGCCCGCGCGCATATCGAAGCCATGCGACCGGCCGGCTGTGAGTTTTCCGAGAAATCCGTGCACAAGAGGATTCGACGTGGCATGGGCCGCCCTCCTTGGACCGTGCCCGAATTGTATCAGGAAAGACGCGCAGTGCTAAGCAATTCGGTCTTTTCTCGTCGCTCAGGAAGTCAACGACCGGCCCCGGACGTGCTATAATAAAATATGGTCCTGAAAAGTGCACAAGAGCGCCTGCTCAACATCGTAAGGTCCACGATTCGCAAATATGGAATGATCGCCCGTGGGGACGGTGTGGTGGTCGCGGTTTCGGGCGGACCCGACTCAGTAGCCCTGTTGCACCTCCTTCATGCCCTCAGAGCTGAGTGCTCCTTCTGGATAGTCGCAGCGCATCTGGACCACCGGCTGCGCCCCGAGTCCGGGAAAGATCGAGAGTGGGTCCGGAGAATGGCGGCTGAGTTGGGCATCCCTGTTCAGACTCTCGGGGTCGAAGTCCGCGGCTTGGCCGCAAAAGATGGAATCAGCATTGAGGAAGCGGGCCGTGTCGCCCGATATGCCTTTCTGGAGCAGACGCGTGCGCGTTTCGGCGCCCGGCTGATCGCGACCGCCCACCACCGCGACGATGAAATCGAGACTTTTTTCCTGAGGATTTTGCGCGGGTCTTCGCTGGTGGGACTCAGGGGAATCCCCCCGGTGCGGGGCAACATTATCCGACCTCTCATCGGAGCTACCCGCGCGGAGGTCCTCGCGTTCCTTTCCGAAGAGCGCATCCCGTATCTGACCGACAGCACGAATCTCGATACTGAGACTGATCGCAATTTCTTACGCAACCGGCTGTTTCCTGTAATCGGGGAGCGCTTTCCTCATTTTGGAGCACCTTTGGGCAGGACGCTGCAGCTCGTTGCGGACGAGGAGGATTTCCTCGAGCGAGAGGCTTCCCAGCTGTACGCCGAAGCGGTCTCCTCCGCGGAAAACGGCTTGGTGCTGGATATTCCCGTACTTTTGGCTGCTGCGCCGGTGCTCGCAGCGAGAGTAGTGCTCGCGTCGCTTTATGCGCTCTCAGGCCCCAGGGTTCGATGGACCCGCATCCACGTGGATGCAATCCTCAATCTCTTGCGCAGCGGCAATCCTTCGGCGAGGCTGACCCTGCCGGGCGGATTGTTCTTGGTGCGGGAGTACGGTCGGATGTATCTGGGAAATCGGGTAATCGAGCCGACTTTGGCCAGCTGGGAACTTCCCGTGTTCGGGCCGGGCACCTTGGAGGTGCCTGATGCCGGAGTTGCTCTCAGATTCCGCATTATTGAGGACAACCGTGAAGTGCCGCGGTTCCTCGACGGGCGAAGGACGGTTGTCTTTGATGCCGATGTTGTGCCGTTTCCGCTCACCATTCGCTCACCCCGCCCCGGCGACCGCTTTCGACCTTGGGGCATGGAGGGGACCCGCCGCCTTAAGAAGGTCCTTATCGACCTGAAAGTCCCTGTCGCACAAAGGCATCGAATCCCGCTTGTGGTCAAGGGAGACGCGATTCTCTGGATTCCGGGCATTCGGCGCAGCCGCGAAGCGCCGGTGCGCATGGATGCGACCACCCACGTGCTCGAAGTCAGCCTGGTTGAATAATCCTCGGCACTGGCCCGGCAATGAAGGATGAAAGTCGAATGATTGTGTTCTCGCAGCAGAATCCGCGCTTTATGGGTGTGAATGGAGGAGAATAATCCGGATACCTCGTAGACAAGCAGTGCTCCATCCCGTATCCGCCTCTTTCCCTTCATGATCTCCTCGGCTTCTCGAGGACGCATCAAGTGACCCAACGCCCCAGGTCTCGCCCCAAGCTCAGGCTGGAACACCCATGCAACCCGAGTAGCCATGCCTCTGCAAAAACAACTTCATTCGTCATCGCTGGTCAATCGCTCGTAAACTTGACACTTTCCGCCCCTATGTGCTATGCGATCCGGTATACTTGCACTTTTTACTCTCATTGCAGTTCACAACCAACGGGGCGGGCCCACGAGCCGTGGGATGCGGCGCGTGCTGCTTGTTCGTGCCAAAGGAGTGTTCGCCATGATTCGGAGACCATTCACTCGGGCTTGCGCATCGGCTGGGGTCCTCCTCATCCTTCCCGCAATCGTGTGGGCAATCACCGCTCCCGAGATTATCGACCAGGCCATAAAGAAGCATGTGGGCGAGACGTTCCGGGCGGTTCTGAAAATCGAAACCTTCCAGGGCCCAAAGAAGGTGTCGGCGCATGAGGTGTGGATCGTGGGTCAGGTGGAGGAGGACAACAGCGTGATCTTCCTTGAAATCTCCGAGCCTGAAGACGCCAAGGGGATGCGCTTTCTGTTCAGGGCGAAGCACAAAGAAAAACCGGAGGCTTACATGTTCCTGCCTGCGACCGGTCAAACGGTGCCGGTGGACGTGGACGATCCCTCAACCGACGTCGCAGGCACGGGTCTGACCGTCGGCGACATGCAGCCGCTCTTTCCGAAGCCGGGGGAAAAGGAAACGCTCGAAAAGGAAGAAGACGAAGTGCTCGGCAAAAAGTGCTGGGTTGTAAAAATCTCTGCGTCTGGGGGGAAAGAGGATCGCTTCCTCTGGATAAGAAAGGACGAGATGGACGTGGTCAGGTTCCATCAACTCGGTCCCGACGGAAAGATCGCCAGGGAGATGAAGGTGATCGAGTTTTTTGACACCGAGCGCGGCCGCTCGTACCCTCGCCAGGAAGAGATCTCCGTCCCCGGAAAGAACATTCACATCAAAGTACGCCAGGAGCACGGCGTCTTCGGAATTGTCGTGCCGGAAGAACTCATGGACCCGAAAACCTTCGGCACGTACAAGTGGCGGATGTAAGTTGTGAGCTGAAAAGTTTATGGGGAGCATATGTGCGGGAGGCCCTTTTTGTAAAAAGGGCCTCCCGCACCCTTCCCCAAAAACTTCCGACGGATGGAACATTCGGTCCGCTTCGATTCGGCTCATACGTCATGCGGCCCTGGGTGCCATAGCCGGCTTGTCCGGCAGTGCTCATGATCGCTGTGTCGCCGGGACGTTTATGTCAAAGGCAGTTTGGTTTGGGTTGCCCAACATGAGACGCATATCAGCCGGATTTCTGCTCATCGTCTATTTCTTCCTCTTCTCAGGTTGTTCGAGTATCGAGCGTATGCAATGCGCAATGGAGCGCATGGCCGACAACACTTCGGTCATTGCGTCCGTCATGCCGACAATGGGCTGGGGCACCGCCCGTATGGCGTACAACAGCGACGTGATGATCCAAAAGATCGACCGAATGATCGCTGACCTGGAACGCAAGGGCAAGACCGTAGAGCGCTCTGTCGAGAATTACGCCCAAACCTTCGTTGATAGCGACCGTGCGGTGATCAGCAATCTAAAGGGGATCCGCGAGGAGCTGAAGCAGCTCCGCCCTATTCCCGTCCCGCCATCAGGTCCTCCGCCCACAAAACCCGAAGCGGACGCGGCTCTCCAGGCACGCTTCCGCGATCTCGAAGCACGACTGAACGCGCTTGCCCGGAAGATAGAGGAGGTTGGAAAGTGAAAGTCAAGACAGTAAAGCGTCCTGATCCGGGGGCCTGAAGCTGCAATGTGTACGAACCTAATAAACGGTGTGTGCGGAGTGGACGGCTTATGGTGGGCAGCGCACATCAGCTCCCCAGGATTGGTGTCTTTTTTCTCTCTGTCAAATGAGGATTCCCTGTACTATTTCGTCCTTGGCAAGTCCACTGGGATCAAAGGTGCAACCAAATCTCCCGACCTATAATCTCCATATTTCCATTAACGTATCTCAATTGTATTCAGAGGGCAGCCATCCCCGAACCGGGGTCATCTCTGCGCCGCGCAGCTTCCAGGAGAAGAAACTCGCTGGGGACATCAATGGTTTCTTGAGGAGGCTCGCTCCAAGGCAGCGTTTTGAACTGCCCGCCAACGAAGCTCATGCCGGCATAGAACGCCTCCACTCCGTCCAGTTCACCATGGGTGGCGTGCACAATCCTTCCGTCCCTGAGGTGTAATAGGGCGTTCAGGCCTTCCGATGACTGTATGGAGAGCAAAACCTTCCTCCCGTTGAGCAGGAGCAGTTGGACCACTTCCAATATGTCCACGCCGTCGAGGGTTCCCGAGAAATCTCGGGATATTTTGTCCGCGCCGACCGCTCTCCGCAATTCGAACAGGCCGCTGTCGCTTAGACTGGTGCGGAGCGTCGCTTCCTGTCGCTCGACTTGCAGACTGATGAAGTCAATGAGCTCGTACAAACGTGCGCTTGCTTTCGCAGAAATGTCGACGATTTCGAACCCGCCCACAACGTATTTCTTGCGCTTGCCCTCTACCGCGCACCACCGGCACACAGCCCGGAATTCCACAGGCCCTCCCGGGCCAACCTCTCTGAGCGGCATGGAGAGCGTCAGCTCCTGACCGACCTGGACCCTGATCCCAGCCACTCGGATGCCGCCTCTTGATATGTCCCTGACATAGCCGATTTGCCCGGTTTCGTGGCAGTGAACCTTGAAGGCAATGGGAACGGGAACATACACCCGCGGGGAACGTCGCGAATCAACGAGCTTGGCGATTTCTCTGTAACTAGGTGATAATTCGGACAACTCCGACTGCTCAAAAGCGTTCTTTTCCACGAGCATCTGCATGACCATACGAAGCCCTCTCGATGACAGCCCGTGTTTCTTCATCAATTCATTGTCGTACATTCCTGATCGAATGTCGGAAACAATAGTATTCAGTCGCAGGTCGTACATTGTCGATCACACGCCTCCTCAGAAGTCCGCCCCAAAGAAGTTCACCAACCCCGCCCGCCATTCATCCGAATTGTTGCTGCAAGATTGAGACTTCACCATTCCTTGTCAACCCACCGGTCATTCACCATCTCATCCAACGCCGGATGATCGCGGTGCGGTCCACAATCCCCCCGGGCAAAATTACAGCCGAATCAGAAAAGTGCAATGAGCCTATCGTAATTTTAGTTATATACGCTGACCCAACCCACAGTCAAGAACGATCGCACCCCCTGCTCTACGCCTTGTACTCGAAAAAATGTCGGTCTTCAACGAGTGGGAGAGGATCATGCTGTCGGCCAGGGGAGCGGGTCAGGGCAACAACATTGCAATTTTGCAATATAAGGGAAACCTATCCCGGATTATTTCCCCGGTAAACAAAGAATCGCATGTTGTTTCTTAACTATATGATATGGTGAGAAAAATCAAGCGAAGTTGGAGGTGAGCGGATGTCCGGGAGTGGTGAAAAGGAAAATGGGACAATTCGCCCACAATTTGACCGTTCCATCGAGATGGATTTTCAGGGGGCCAAGATCACCTCGGGTTACAAGATCCGTGTCCGTCGATCAGGTTGGTGCCGACGTCGGCACCTTCCATCCGTTAGCGACCCGTCTCGCGCCTGACC